>CAYGOP010000001.1:0-38469 GCA_964351645.1 uncultured Candidatus Saccharibacteria bacterium
GTCTTCACTGGTTGTCCGACGCCGGGCCACAAACCAGTCTTTGAGAATCACAAAAGCGCTAAACTCGTCATCCTCGTCAGGATACGCTTCCTGCAGAGCCTTCATCAAGGCTGACTTGACTGCGCTGGCGTCCTGGTGGTTTTGCAGATGAGCCAATCCAGCTTTTGTTTCACCGGCAGTACCCTCAGCGTCTTTGTGGGCTTGGGCAACTGACTCGTGCTCCCCCTTCAGGGTATGAAGCAGACAGAACAAATGACGGACTGCCATCGGCGCTTTGCCTTTGGCCAGTTCGGTACCTTCCGGTGCCGTCACTGGTGCGTCAGGGTCGGGCTGGGTCACTTGTGTGCGAGAGTTTTTCGCTTCGGCAATGCGTTGCGAAATATCTTTCACTTCGGGTTCGTTCACTCGTGCGTCCATTAGGATTTCCTTCTGTAAAGAACGTGGACGACTATTTTGAAACATATAATGAAATAAGTCAAGTATTTTACAAAAATGATGCTGTGATTAAGGTGTGTAGAATAAAAAAGCTCGGGCACCAAGGTGCCCGAGCGTTGCTCAAAAATGAGCTTTAAAAAATAAGGAATGAGCCTTAGCGACGCCGGCCTCCCATCATGGCAGCGAGAATGTCGGCACCATCACCGTCACCGCGTCCACTGAGAGCTGCCATCAAAGCTGCTTCGAGTCCGCCGTCCATCATATCTTTTTCGGATTTAAGGGTGGCGGCAGCTTGCCAGTTTTCGAGGATGGCGCATCCGCCGTAGTCGCCGCTGTGAAGCTGCGGGAAGGCGTCGTACATCAACTGCCATTTGACTTCGCCGATCAATTCAAGCTTTTTCTTAATCGCTTTCAGTTGCGCTTCCAGTTCAGCTTCTTCCGGCGATCCATCGACGGTCTGCTGATACCGATGGTGCAGAGCTCGGGCATCGTGGTTCATCTGGCCATCGATATTGTGCAAATGTTGTACCGCAATCGGCACTTCGCCAATCAGTACGTACTTGTCGGCATCGAATTCGATGCCGGCGATTTGCGAATCAGGTCCAGAAGTGGCTGTCAGAGCCGCGATAAGGGTTTGTTGGAACGTCTGAGTCATTCTGTTTTTCCTTTGTGAATGAACGTGGACCCATAAGATACAACAACTAAATATAAAAGTCAATAGTTTTTTAGTGTGGTATTCTTAGCCGCATGACACAAGACAGAGCGCTAGATATTCTGAAAACCGGAGCAAATGTATTCTTAACTGGTGAACCAGGGGCGGGGAAGACCTACGTAATTAACAAGTATATTGCTTGGCTGGAAGCCGCTGGTTTGAATGTGGCTGTAACTGCTTCAACCGGGATTGCTGCGACTCATATCGGTGGAATGACCATTCACTCATGGAGCGGGGTGGGAATCAAAGACATGCTCACTCCGTATGATTTAGAACAAATTTCCACCCGAGAAAAAATCGTAAAGCGGGCCAAAGCGGCGCATGTACTGGTGATTGATGAGATTTCCATGCTCGACGGCAAGGTGCTTGATATGGTGGACCAGGTATTGCGAACTGTGCGACAGTCAGAAGAATCGTTCGGTGGACTTCAGATAGTGTGCATTGGTGACTTCTTTCAGCTCCCACCGGTCACTCGGCAGGGCGACATGATGCGCTATGCCTTTGAGTGCAACGCGTGGCTGAATATGAAACCGCTCATTTGTTACATCACCGAACAGTATCGCCAGGAAGATGAGACTCTCCTTGGTCTTTTGGGCTCAATTCGTCGCAATGAGATTGAAGAAGAGCACTACACACTCCTCTCTGAACAAACAGAAATTAAGTTTGAGCACATTGAGCCAACCAGACTGTACACCCACAACGCTGATGTGGATGCGGTAAACGCACAAAAGCTCGCTGAGCTACCTGGCTCAGTCAAGAAATTCCAGATGGAAGGGAAGGGAAAGAAGCCTTTAATTGAGGGTTTGGTTAAAAACTGTCTGTCTCCAGAATTACTGGTGCTCAAGGAAGACGCGATGGTGATGTGTACTAAAAACAACTTTGAGGCTGGGTATGTAAACGGCACCCTTGGACGAGTAGTGCGATTTGATGAAGGATATCCGGTGATTGAAACCATGGAAGGAAAAGAGATTTTGATAAAAACCACCACTTGGGAACTGGCTGAAGATAAGAAGGTTTTGGCTTCGATTGAGCAATTGCCACTGCGACTAGCCTGGGCCATTACCGTGCATAAAAGTCAGGGGATGTCGCTTGATGCCGCGGAGATAGATTTGAGCAAAGCGTTTGTCTACGGGCAAGGCTATGTGGCGTTGTCACGGGTTCGCTCGCTTGATGGGCTCAAGGTACTTGGGATGCATCCAAATGCGCTACAGGTCGACCCAAAGATTGTGATGCAGGACACGAAGTTTCATAAAGAATCTGAGTCAGCTGAAGATGCGTTTATTGCGATGGAAGATACAGAAGTCGCAGAGATGCATGAGCGCTTTGTGGTCGCTCACGGCGGGAAAGTCCCGTCTGATATTGAGGTGAGTGAAGCTAAGGTGGTGCTCAAGCGCGCGCAGGCTGAAACTACGTACGAACTCACGAAAGGTTTGTTGCTCGAAGGGAGAAGTGTGCGAGACATTTCTGATGCGAGAGATATGACAGAAACCACGATTTGGACGCATATTGAGAAACTGGTTCATGATGGGGATATTTTACTAGAGCATGTTGCACACTTAGAACCGACAGATATTGATTGGCAAACTGCTCGAGAAATAATGGATGCGGCGATGGTGCAATACGGCACAGAAAAATTGAAACCTATTTATGAAGCGGCCGATGAGGAATATGACTATACGTGGGTGCGGTTAGCCCGAATTCAGTTTTTGCTAGAGGAGAAAGAGGCGGGTGAGGCACCGTTTTAATGATAGAATAGATATATGAGAGGCTTGCAAGAAGCACAAACATATGCAGAGTGGATTCAGCCGAGCTGGGCACCACCAGCTTGGTTGTTTGGTCCGGTGTGGACAGTGTTATACGCAGTGATTGCGATTAGTTTTGGGTATGTATTTTGGAAAGTGTTCCAAGGAGAAATTCCTAAGATGGTCGCGTTGCCGTTTGCGATAAATCTGATTGCAAACGCCGCTTTTACTCCAGTGCAGTTTGGATTACAGAATTTACCTTTGGCCGCCATTGTGATAGTGATTGTCTTGGTGACTATTCCGTGGGCGATGTGGGCTATTTGGCCGTATGCAAAATGGGTGGCTTACGCACAGATTTTGTATTTGTGCTGGGTGTTATTTGCGACTGTGCTACAGCTCACGATTACGTATTTGAATTGGTAAGAGAAAAGGCCGGCCACGAATGTGGCCGGCCTTTTGTTATTGGCGTATCCCTCGGGGGTCTGTCAGTGTGAACAGTTCACCGAGGGTGCTCGGACTTGGTTTGTTGGGTTCTTTTCCGTCAACGAGCACTCGATGAAAGGTATTGATGCCTGCTTCCGCCCAAATTTCCAGAAACTTAGGGTAGTTTTCACTCAGAAGATCAAGGTGGGCAATTTTGACAACGCCATCTGAATCTTTTTCGACTGCTTCCATTTCGTAGCGGTCACGGAGTACGTTCCAGGTTACTTTGGCAGATGCTTTAAGTGGTTTGCCATCGAAACCGACCAGAGGCAGTATTTCATCATACTGTCCGGCAAAAGTGGGTGGGGTCCGATTTATCCACGCATCATAGAGTTCAGCGAGGCGCTCTAGGTCAGGTTGTTTCATGCAAATGTCCTCCTGAGGAAAATATACTCTGGTAAGATAGGGAGTCAATATGTGGAGTTTTAGGAAGAAAAAACGGAGAGCTCGCGCGTCGAGTGTTACAAAGCACTACACTGAGCATAAGGAGCTCGCTCGTCAGCTCATTCACCAGCGAATTGAGCATTACAATGCTCACTATAATTTTTCTTATAATAGAGTCGCGATTCGTAACCAGCGACGCTGTTGGGGAAGTTGCTCTTCTTTGAAGAACCTCAACTTCAACTACAAGCTCTATTTTTTGCCTGAGCACCTACAGGACTACATTATTGTCCACGAATTATGTCATTTAGCAGAACTGAACCATGGTCAGCAGTTTTGGGACTTGGTGGCGCAAAAAATTCCAAATTACCCAGAGCATGTAGCTCAGCTGAAAGTCATTGATAGATTAGGTGGCTCTATACAGGCAATGGAGAGATTGCAAAAAGAATTAGGCACCTAAAGCTGGGCAAAAAGGTTGTGTATAAGGTGTGGATAGCTTGGGTAAAAGTTTAGATTTGAGGAGTATATTTATAGTAATTAGCCTTTTTAATACAATAGTATGAATCTACTCGCTTATTCACCTAAGAAATATCTGATTGCACTGTTGTGCGCTGGTGTCATCATCACTCCTTTTTTTGTAAAAGCGACCATTGCAAATGATTTGGCAAGATTAGAAGCAGACTTGAATACAATTCAAACACTTGTTCGTACCTCTCCAAATTTATCTGAGGCAGGGAGAAACGTGCTCCGTTCTTCAATTGTGCAAATTCGCGATGAAATATCGTTAATGCGAGCCCTTGATACAACTGGAGTGACTGCAGAAATTATTATCGACTCAGCTGGTTTACGAACAGAAATGGATATCATTACCTCTTCCGGTGTGCGACGATTGGAGTTTATTTTTGACTCTTCGTTCACTGGGAGAACCGACGCTGAATTTATAACTGCCAGTGTCGACCGAGCGGCGGCTGTGCTGAACTTAAGTGCTTCTACTCTTGCGTCGGGTGTACGTACCGTTGCTACCTTCTCCGGCATAACGGTCCCGGTAGCCCCAGCCCCAGCCCCAGCACCAGCACCAGCCCCAGCACCAGCCCCAGCACCAGCTGGTGTGGTGAGTACGGGTAGAGCCAATGTAGAAAAGATTCTTATCACCGGAGGGGTGCCTGATTTTGAGACAAAGGTGGAAGTAGTATACGGTCCAGAAACAGTGGCTGGTGTTTCGTTTGACAGAGCAACGTTCACAAAAAGATATAACCTTACGCTTGATACTGGGAATGATTCAATGCCTAAGAAGATGCGTCAGCTAGTGCTCGACACCCAAGATAAGATTACTGAAGATTTTGGATTATCTCGGACAAGAATTGAAGAGCTTGACACTGTTTCTATTGCACGCTACCGCGATGCAAGTGAAGTACCACAGATGTCATTAGCAGCTATTGCTGCAGCGAGTACAGATATAGAAGATTCAGCGGTGGCATATTTCGGTTTTTATTCTGTAATCACTTCAGTCGATGTTCAGGTAGGAGAAAATAACGCAAATATAACGTTCACTTCTGATCAGGACGAATCCCTTGCTTTCAACCTGTCACCAGAAATGTCAGGAGGCCGTCCTACAGGAAAACTTAATTTTAATTTCAGCTATGAAAACTTCGGTGTCGTTACCGATGCGTCTGATGATTCTGGTTTCTCATATTCAGAATTTGTCGACACACTCGAGATCTACTTTGAGGATGTTGGGGTTGAATTTGGAGTAACTGATAGAGTCTTTGCCGAAGAGTTTGCTACCTATCTGGCACGTAACGATGCGAAGCTTATTGTTGATATTGATCGGAATTCATTTTTTACACCTAGTCTCGATGCCTCTGTTTGTATGAGTGATAGGGAAGAAATGATTGTTGAGCATCTTATTGAATTTATGCTTGGCGGTGCGCAGTTCAGTACAACCACTGAGGCTTTGGTTGAAACTTTTGCTGACACTATTATTACGTACAATTTCGATAGAGGGTCAAGAAGTACTTGTTACCCATCACCCAGATCTTACTTCCCAAGTCAGCCGTAGTGAAATCAAAACAGAAGCATATTTCAAAAAGCGCCTCCGGGTGCTTTTTGAAATATTTATTACTTACAGCAGTAGTAACTGGTATATAATTTAATCACTATCATGAATTTTCTCTCAGGACTTTTTCTCACCATCGCTACATTTTTTGGCTTCCAGACTGAATCAATGGACACGTCTCCGACTTTTACTGAGACTGAAGTTGTAATTGAGTCTGACAGTACTATGCCAGCACCTGTTTCTACCGAAGGCACTTCTTCTATCGAGGTTGAGAACGAGAGCCGTACCGATGGAAGCGAGGTGGTGCAGATGACAGGAGGTGTTGTCTCAACAGATGAGCGAGAATCTGTATCTTCCACAGCGCTTCTGCCTGACTTTAGAACGATGATTGTGGCTGGCGGCTGTTTTTGGTGCGTCGAGGCTGACTTAGAAAAACTTACAGGAGTCACGCAAGTAGTTTCTGGATATTCAGGTGGTACTACAGAGAATCCGACGTATAAAAACTATGGTACAGGCGGACATAGGGAAGTGGTGGAAGTAACCTATGATGCAAACCAGGTTTCGTTTGAAGATATTCTGATTGTCACAATGAAAACCACCGACCCGACAGATGATGACGGAACGTTTGCTGATCGAGGTGATAAGTACTCATCAGCCTTCTATTATGAAACAGATGAGCAGAAAGCCATTATTGATAGCTTGATTCAGGAAGTGAATGAGTATGGTCCATACGATAAGCCGTTGGCTATAGATGTAGAGAAACGTGCTCCGTTTTGGGTTGCTGAGGATTCTCATCAAGATTATTACAAAGGAACACTCACTCAACTAAAATATCAATATTACCGTAGTGCGTCTGGGCGAAATGCCTTTATAGATAAGTACTGGGGTGCGAATGGTCATTCTATGGATTTGCCATGGAGGAGCTCATCTAGCAACAGCAATAATAAAACTTATATGTGGAGTAACTACCAAAAACCAGATACAGAAACCTTAAAAAACCAACTGGATGCCCTGGCGTATACAGTCACACAAGAAGATGGTACCGAGCGTGCAGGAACCAGTCCACTTGATAAAAATTGGGAAGAGGGGATATACGTTGATATTTTATCGGGTGAACCGTTGTATTCATCGAAGGATAAGTTTGATTCGGGAACCGGTTGGCCATCATTTGTAAAACCAATTACTCCAGATGCGCTGACTTTGCACGAGGATAGAAAACTCTTCTCAGTACGAACAGAAACTCGATCAGCTATCGCTGATAATCACATCGGACACGTATTCAATGATGGTCCGGCCGACAGGGGAGGTCTGCGGTATTGTATGAATGGTGTGGCTCTAAAGTTTATTCCAAAGGCTGAAATGGAAGCCAAAGGATACGGAGATTTCTTGCAATATATCTAGAACAAAGACGCTGAATTCATAGATTCAGCGTCTTTGTGTTCATTTTGTGATAGCATATCAAACATGAAAAAAATCCTTTCTGCCGTATTTGTTGCGGTGATTATGTTCAGCGGAATCGCTTTGCCCGCTATTGCTCAATCTGAAGATACTGTTATCACCCCAGAACCAACGGTATTTATGTTTGGTCGAGACGATTGTGGGTTTTGCAAAAAGCAATTTGAGTACTTAAATGAAGAAGGCATTGCCTATGAGTACTTAAATATTGTGACCGACGATTCAGCTCGTGAACTCTATAAACAGGTGACTGCCAAGCATGAAGTGTCAAAAGTTACCCCAGTGACTGTGATTGGTGAAAGAGTGCTGGTTGGCTTTAATGGTCCAGATACAACCGGGAAAGCCATTAAAGACGCGATTGTCGCGGCTCAATTTACTGATATTAACTCAATCGAAGCTCATATAGAGAGGGCGCCGGTACAAGATGTAATTATGGGTGGGGGATGTACCGACCTTGAGTGTGATTCTGGCGAGGTTGTAGGGTACGTATTTGATTTACCTTTTGTAGGAATTGTCGACCTTAAATCGTTCTCACTCTTTTCACTCTCTGCTCTCCTTGGAGTAATCGACGGCTTCAATCCGTGTGCGATGTGGGTGTTGATTACATTCTTAACTCTACTATCACAAGCGGGAAGCAAGAAAAAGATGGTGATGTTGGCTGGTATCTTTATCTTGGCTCAGGGGATCATGTACAACCTGATTCTTAATATCTGGTACAAGACATGGGACTTTGTAGCACTTGATCAGTACGTGACACCTATCGTTGGTTTCTTGGCGCTTGGTGGTGGTATTTTCTTCCTGTGGCGTTGGAATAAGAATCGAGCAACGGCCGCTACCCTAACATGTGACATCTCTGATATTGAAACCCAGTCCAAGACTATTAATAAATTCCAAGCGATTGTGAACCAACCGGTGACTATCGTATCTATTATGGCTATTCTCCTTATCGCATTTTCAGTCAATGTGATTGAATTCGCGTGCTCTATCGGTATCCCACAAGCGTACACCAAGATTCTTGAGCTCAACATGCTCACCTTCATGGAGCGTCAGTGGTATATCTTTGTATTTACCATTGGCTATATGGTAGACGACGTGATTGTGTTTGGATTAGCGATTTGGGGATATTCTAAACTCCAGTCTCATGGTGGAAAATACGCCCAATTATCACTCTTGATTGGAGGTACTCTAATGCTTCTACTAGGAATGCTGCTGATTGTAAATCCGTCTTTGCTCGTCCTCTAAGGTATACTCTCTAAGATATGGAATTAACACAGTTGTTTCAGTGGGTAGGAATTCTTGCCGTCTCACTCTTTGTGCTGGTACGAGGCGCTGATTTGTTCGTCGCAGGAGCCAAAAAGATTGGTGCTCATTTTGGCATGAGTTCGTTTGCGATTGGAGTGCTCATTGTTGGTCTCGGTACCTCTCTGCCGGAACTAGCGTCATCATTAGCAGCTGTTGTGGCTGGCGAAACAGAGATTGTAATCGCGAATGCAGTTGGTTCTAATATAACCAATATTCTACTTATTGTGGGAATTTTGGCAGCGCTAGGAGGGCCTGTGGTGATTAATAAAAACTTACTTAAAACCGAGTTGCCAATCTTTATGATTGCGACTATCCACTTCATTGCATCTGTGTATGATGGGGTGATTGACAGAATCGAAGCGTTGCTTTTGTTCGGTACTCTCTGCGCATACTTATGGTACCTGTTTTCTTCTTCCAACGATGCAAAAGAAGAGATGGAGGTAAAGGATATAAAAAATGGTGTGTCTATCAAAGACATCGTCTTTGTTGTTCTGGGAATATCAGCAGTACTTGTTGGAGCGAATTACACTGTTGAGATGGCTGTGAATATTGCAACTGGACTTTCAATTCCGCTTGGCTTGGTTTCAATTGGAGCTATTGCGATTGGAACATCTTTGCCTGAATTATTTGTGTCCCTACAGGCAATAAAGAACAAAGAGGCTGATTTAGCCATCGGTAATATTTTTGGCTCAAACGCGTTTAACATTTTGCTCGTAGTTGGTATTCCTGGTTTGATTGCTCCTCTGGTAGCGGGTGAGGTGGTGATGGAGCTTGGCTTGATTGTAATGTTGGCAGCATCTTTAATTTTGTTTGTAAACGGTCTTGCTCGCCAGGTACAAAAATGGGAGGGAGTTATGATGCTTCTTTTCTTTGCGTTCTTTATGGTTAAGCTGGTTGACTTTGTATAGATGGAATCAGAAATACTACTGATAGATAAGCCTAAAGGAATAACATCTTTTGATGTGATTCGTCGTTTACGCAGACAGTACTCTCAGAATCATGATGGTGAAAAAGCCCCTAAAATGGGTCATGCTGGTACCTTAGACCCACTTGCTACTGGACTAATGGTCATTGGGGTAGGGAAAGGCACAAAACGCCTGACTGACCTGACAAAGCTTGATAAGGAATATATTGCTGAAGTGAGAATCGGAGAAAGGCGCTCCACTGGTGATTTGGCAGGTGATGTTTTAGAACAGAAAGAGGTGACGGAAGCGCAAGCAGAGTTACAGAGTCGAGTATCCTCTGTATTGCCGTCTATGCTGGGAGAACTTACTCTGCCTGTCTCAGCGTACAGCGCTATTAAGGTGGATGGTGTCGCAATGTACAAGCGTGCATACAAGGCAGAAAAGACTGGTGAGCTGGTGACCGAAGTTCCGGTGCGGGTAATGAAGGTGTATGAAGTTGAGCTTTTGTCGTTTGAAAAAGGTGACACACAGGCTGTGTCTGAAATTCGCTTTAAAGTTGGGAGCGGTACCTACATTCGCTCACTAGCTGAAGAACTAGGAAATAAAATTGACTATCCTGCAACGCTGCAGAATTTGCGCCGAACCCAAGTGGGGGATTTTACTATTAAAAATGCCATTGAGATTGAAAACGCTTTTTTAGAATAAAGTAATACCGCATGGCTGGTTTGCCATGCGGTTTCTTGATGAGTGAGCTGCCTCAAATCAAATGTAGATTGTTTGCTCAGGGAACACTTTCAGGAGTGTTCTTAGTTGAGCGGTTTGTTCCTGGTTGCCTTTGGTGTAGGCAATGAAGTGTCGCCGTTTGGCGTTGTACTTCAAGTGCACTTGAGCTCCAATTTTGAGCGAAATCCGCACAATATCCTCGAAGGTGACGGTGCGAGCGGGTGGAATAATCCAACCTCGAACGCTCTGTTTGTGTGCATTGGTCATGTACTGCTCCTCGTGTTTTGGGACGAGATTGTCCAGCAATATTAAAACACGTTTATTCAATTTTGTAAATAAATAACCCCGCCACTGGTGGCGGGGTTTCAGGCTGTATCTGCCTTTGTTAGAACTTGAAGCTAAGTTGCTGATGCTTACTTCTGTTTTGTTCGGTTTTTGTATTCTGGTTCTTTTTAGCCGTTGAATGCAGCTTGGGTCAATTCTTCAGCAAGAGTAAACAGGAAAGCCCAATCGTCAGCGCTTAGGTATCGATAGCTGGCAGGTCCGCGAGTCATTTGTCCATTTCGATAGACAAAGTCAATCTCGTCGCCAGCGAAGCGGAATATCACTTCGCTGGCAGTTACTGAAAGAATACGTAAGCTATCTCGCTCAGCTCGGTACTGTTGCACGAGTCTGCGGAGACGTGCCTTCCTGACCTTCTCAGGAACTTTTTTCGACATACGGTTCCTCCTCGAGCCTGCCGTCAGCTGGCCAAGTTTGAATGATGTTTGCATACCACTTACGCTTTTTTGGGTCGTTTTCGTCTTCGGACATCAATGTGTGGTATACCAAGCTGAGTGCCTTGAGGTGCAGTTTGTTGGTTTCGTCGTACCGGTGTGATTGGTCTATGTCAGGGTCCAAGTCTGGATTGTAGGCTTCCAGTGTGAACCATGACTCAGTCTTGGTGCCGTTGATGACGGTGGAAACCAAAAGGCGCATGATGGTTGAGCCAAAAGTCTCAACCACCACATGTTCAGTCCAGTTTTTGTACTGGAAGTGTCCATAGTATTGGCGTCTCGTCCGAGGTTGCATCAGAATACTCCTGTAAAGGGCAAGGGAACGGGATTCGGTAAATATAATACAATAAAAATGCTAAATGTCTAGCTCAAAATGGCCGTCTTCGTCACTTGCATGTTTTTCCAGCATACCTTCCGCAAATAGAAATTGAGCCTCTTGTGAGTGTTTGTTGATGAGCTGGATGTCTGTCAGGAGCTCATCGTCAGGTCCTCGTAATTCATTCAAGCGAACTCCGTCTGGGGTGACTTCAAAAACAGAATAGTGGCCACCTTGCTTTAGGGTAAGGTTAGTAAATCCGTTGTCATAAAAACGCAGATTAGCCGAAAATCCATTTGCAGTTTCAAAACTTTTACTGTTTCGCTCTCTTTCAAGAATATTTTTCTCAAGTTGAGCTAAGGCTGAATCTAAGGCTGAGGGTTTCTTTGGTCCTTCCATAGTGATTAAAAGAGAGATTCAACAACAGTCTTTACGTCACCTCCATCGGCCTTACCAGCTAGTTCTTTCATGACCGCTCCAACTAGCATTCCCATTTTGCTCTTATCATCAATTCCCAGTTCCGCCTTTTTAGCTTCGGCAATAGGGGTGATTTCTTCGATGCTCATCATTTGGGGGAGGTAGCTTTCTAGTACAACCAGCTCTTCTTTTTCCGGGACGGCCAGCTCTGGACGGGCATTGGCTTCAAACTGGGTAATAGATTCTTTTCTTTGTTTTGCTAGACGCTTAATAACAGCGAGGACTTCAGAGTCTTCAAGCCAGTCCTGGGGGGTTTTTCCAGTCGATACGAGTTCGTTTGTGAAAGTGGTGAGCATACTTCGAACAGTTCGGAGTTTGACGGCATCTTTTGCTTTCATTGCGGTTACTAATTCAGATTTAATAGCTTGGTGTAGTGACATATCCTCGATTTTATCACAATTTTGGAAGTTGGATATGCTGTGGACAAAATCAATAATTAAGGTATAACTCATAAAGACGAAACTTACAAAATCATAAACCAAAAGGAGGTCATATGACCTACACAAAACTCATGTCGCCAATGAAAGTACATGCTGTTACTGAAGGTATAAACGCAAAAATTGATACCGATTTACCAGTTGTGTTCTCAGCTGGACCAATTCGTAACGGGCCGATGTGGCACGATGATGCAATTCGGTATGCGCTGAAGCGCGAAGAGGCAATCTTTTTTGCCACGCCAAGACGTAAGCTCGATAGTGACTTGAAGCGCTTCTTGGTCGAGTGTCCGATTGGGTGTGACCGTTTTGAGCGACAGCGTCCCTGGGAGCGTCACTACCTGAATCTGGCAGCGGAAAAAGGCTGTGTATTCTTCTGGTTGTGCAAACCTTTGCCACGCGAACAATGGACTGACCCTGAAAAATCGTACGCCCAAATTACTATGCTTGAACTTGGTGAATGGATTGCTCGCAAAGCAATTGATCCAAGTATTCGCCTGGTGATAGGGACTGATGGTTCTTTCCCAGAATGGCGGACTATTCTCAATGAAATTGAACATGAACTGCCAGATTTGCCTTTGTACGCCTCACTGGCTTCAACGGTGAATGCTGCGATTGATGTTGCTATCTTGAAAGGGGATTGAGATGGGAAAGAAATGGTTTACGGCTGATTGGCATGCTGGAGAAGGTGCGGAGCGAAGTCGTGAGGCTTTGTTTCGCTATAAGCACACCAACCAATTGGTTGATGATTGGCTGCAAAACTGCCATGACAGCATTCAATCCCCAGAAGACACGCTCTATATGCTGGGAGATATGATTCTAACGGTTGACGACGTTTCTGTGCTCGCACAGTTGCCTGATTGTAGAAAGATTCTCATTAAGGGTGATAAGGAACGCCGGTACAACAACATCTACCTTAGCGGTGAGGTTATGGAGGCTGGGGTTGAGTTTGTAGCAGATGTGCTTTGGGAGACTATGGGTGGTAATGATTACTGCATGTTGCATAGGCCAGATGAGGCATTTGAACGCTCTGAAGATATGCCGTTCTTGTGTGGTCACGTACACAAAGCCTGGACATTTGCTCGGCTGCCAAACGGCCAACCAATCATTAATGTTGGCATCGATGCTTGGGGCCGAATTGTTAGCGAGGATGAGGTCGTACGTTTGACACATTTAATTCGAAACGGACAGTACGACAAAAACTGTTATCCCGCTGATTGGTAGGAGACAAAGCGACCCGCTATTAGGGTCGCTTTTTCGTATATGAGCCACATACTGAATAATGATATGATAAAGACCTATGGAAATTATTTTGATTGGATTAGTAGTGGTATTACTGCTCATAAACGCTTTTGTGGTCTATAAGTTGTTGCAACCAAAAGAGGAAGTTGTGAAAGATGATAAAGAGGCGATGTTGGTGATGCAACGCATAGAAGAGTTGTCTCGTACCGTTGATAGTAAGCTCAGTGAAACCAACAAAGCCATGCAAGAGGGAAGTCGACTACAATTTCAAGAGAGTCGAACGTTGATTCAAGATATTAATAAGGAGATGAACGAACAGCTCCGGAATGTAGTAAAAGGAGTGACGGAGGTGGGTGAAAGCTCGAAACAAGTATTTCAAGTGGCGGATCAACTCAAGGAACTGCAGGATATTTTGAAGAACCCAAAGCAACGAGGAGTGCTCGGAGAGTACTATCTTGAAACTGTGCTCCAAAACGTGCTCGGACCAGCAAATTTTCAAATGCAGTACGCATTTTCAGATGGAGAAATTGTTGATGCGGCGGTGTTTGTAAAAGGAAAGGTGATTCCGGTGGACTCAAAATTCTCGCTGGAGAACTATAATCGCTTTGCGACCGCTCCCGATGGGGAGGACAAGGTGAAATTTGAAAAAGCGTTTGTAAACGACCTAAAGCTCAGAATTACGGAGACAGCCAAGTACATTCGCCCAACTGAGAAAACCACTGACTTTGCCTTTATGTTTATTCCTCACGAAGGAATCTATTACGACTTGCTCTCAAACAAAGTCGGAGCCGGGGAAGACAATCTAATTCAACGAGCGGCTGGGAAGTACAAGGTGATTATTGTGTCACCAACCTCTTTTTTGGCGTATTTACAGACTGTTTTGCAGGGTCTCAAAGCCATGGAAATTGAAGAAAAAGCGCAAGATATTATTAAAAATGTGGAGAAGCTGTCGGGGCATATGGCTAAATATGAGGAGTATTACCAAAAGATTGGTAAGACACTGGAAACGACGGTAAATCACTATAATGCTGGGTACAAAGAGTTGAGTAAGATAGATAAGGATGTACTACGTATTACTGGGGAGGCAGCTGGAGTCGATGTGTTAACGCTCGAAAAACCTCATAAAGCAGAGGATTAAAGAGAAGGCCGCTCTGTATGAAGAGCGGCCTTTTTCGTATTTAGTGCGCATAGAGCGCCCGCCGAGTGGATGAATATTCCGTGCCTAAGCTCGGCAGGACACTGGACCAGCGGGTTGATTTTGCAACCTTTTTTTTGCTCAATTTCTCGCATATATGCCGGTTCAAGAGGGTAGTAATCTGCACACGGCATGGGGCGGTCTATTGTCCATCCCTCTAAAATCTCATGCGTAGCTTCCATAAATCCACACCAGTGGCAAGGGACTCCATTGGCCATAACTGTTCCTTTCATTTCTGTGGGAAAAGTATCAAATCTATCACAAAATGCAATACACCTTGTTTTATTGATTTCGGCATTGCAAATCTTGTGATTTCTTGTATACTCTCACGCATTATGACTACACAAACAACAAACACTGCACCATTTGCTGTTATCGCTACCGGCGGAAAGCAGTACGTTGTGCGAGCAGGCGACACACTCCTAGTGGAACTTTTGCATGACCAAAAAGAAGGAGATAAGCTCGAATTTGATGCTCTCATGACTGATGATGGGAAGTCTTCAAAAATCGGTACTCCAACTACTGGTTCAAAAGTAAAAGCAACATACGTTGGTGAAAAGAAAGGAAAGAAGCTTACTATCGTTCGATACAAAGCTAAGTCTAACCGAGACCGACGAATTGGCCATAGGCAACACTACGCTGAAATCAAGATTGACTCAATCTAACAACTAAAAAGAACCGCTCACTTGTGAGCGGTTCTTTTTTAATGTCGATTCTGCAAAGCGTTCTTAATAGTTTCTGCATCAGCGTATTCCAGCTCGCTGCCGGTTGAAAGCCCTCGTCCTAGGTAGGTGAGAGTGATTTCGTGTTCTTTCACCAGTTCATCAATGATGGATTCAACAAACCGGGCGGTGTTTTCTCCATCTGGATTGACGGAGAACCCCAAGATTATTTCTTCCAAACCCTCAGGGATACGAGCTTCAACGGTCGCTTTTAGTTTTCCGCCCCGCAGTTTAGAGTTATCCTTTGCATTTAAGAGGGGAACGGTTCCTCCGAGTACAAAGTAGAGGCCATCAAAGACGCCGGCTCGTTCAATCGCTTGAATGTCAGAGTCACGCTCTACGACCAGTAGTCGGTTGTGGTTGCGGTTGCTGGAGCTACAGATAGTACAAGTATCAGTCTTGGTTATTTCGTTGGCAAAATACTGATGACAGCTCGGACACTCGGTTACTTTTTGCTTAATACCTTCTATGAGTCGAGCGAGTTCTTTGGTGTCTGCTTCACCCATGCGGAGCACATGAAACGCAAACCGTTTCGCTTGTCGACCACCGACTCCGGGAAAGGTTTCAAAATACCGAATAAGAGAATCAAGTGTATTCATAGGCTAGAAGTCGTCACCGGTTCCGGGTGCCGCTGAGTGGTGAGTATCAAGGTTAAGGAAGCGAACATGGGCGCCATCAAAGTACAGTTCAGCCATTCCAACGGCACCGTTTCGGTGTTTTTCAACCATAATTTCGGCAATGTTCGGTCGCTCTGATTCTTTGTTGATTTTATCTTCCCGGTGAATAAACATCACCACGTCCGCATCCTGCTCAATAGAACCAGAGTCACGTAGGTCGGAGAGGCGAGGCTTGCCACCGCGCTGTTCAACGGCTCGTGAGAGCTGTGAGAGGGCGATAACAGGGATATTCATCTCCTTGGCTAGAATCTTTAGTGAGCGCGAAATTTCAGTGATTTGTTGCACCATTGAGTCATTTCCTTTGGTAAGGGTAGGAGACATCAGCTGGAGGTAGTCAACAATCAACATGTCTAAACCATGCTCGTTTTTGAGTCGTCGGGCAGCAGAACGCATCTTCACAATATTCATTGCAGCTTCGTCAATAATGTGAATAGGTGCTTTGTGGAGCTTTTGCATTGCACCTTGGAGCGCTTCGTACTCTTGGTCGTTTGAAAGACGTCCAGTACGGAGCTTCCATGAATCTACCCCGGATTCAGCAGCGAGCATACGGTCGACTAACTGTTGGTCACTCATTTCCAATGAAAAGATTCCCACTGAGGCTCCATGCTGAAGCGCAGCATTTCGAGCGAGGTCCAGCGCAAACGCAGTTTTACCCATCGAAGGTCGGGCGGCCAAAATAATCAAGTCGGATTTCTGGAATCCAGCCAGTACATTGTCTAAAGCTGTGAAGCCAGAGGGAACACCTCGTTTATCTTCAGGGTTTTCGGTGAGGTGTTCAAAGCGTTCCCAAGCTTCGGTCAAGGCGCTTCCAATTGGACGGAATTTTTGCGCTGAGGGAGCCTGGGTGGCTTGGAAGATTTTCTTCTCTGCTTGGTCGAGTGCTTCGTCAACTGTTTCTGGATCTGAGTAGCCAATCTCAGCGATGTCGTCGGCTGCATGAATGAGATTTCGCAAAATGGCTTTATCAAGCACCTGCGAAGAGTAGTACATGGCGTTTCCAGCGGCCGGTACGGTTTCGATAAGCTCTGTGATGTATGAAGCTCCACCAACTCGGTCGAGTTGATTCATGTCTTTGAGTACCGTAACAACTGACACAATGTCGATTGGGTCACCTTTAGAAAAAAGCTTAGAAATTGCTTCAAAAATTGCTCGGTGTTTGTCGGCGTAAAAACTGTCAGGCCAAATGGTGACTGATACGTCATGCATGACGTCTGGTTTGAGAATAATGGCTCCAAGCAATGCTTTTTCAGCATCAACGTTTTGGGGGACGACACGCAAGGCGCGATTGTGTTCTTGAGCCATAAGTGATTAGCATTCTAACATGAAAGGTTGCTTGACTACTTTTGCACAGGGTTGTGGAGAGAGGGGATTGTGCTGTTTATTCCTTCGTCACTTTTGGTCCGTGGGCTGAGTCTTCGAGTGTGTAGCCTTCAAGGAGTAGTTTGTCGCGGATAGCATCTGCTTCAGCCCAGTTGCGTGCTATTCGGGCTGCTTCTCGAGTGTCTATTAGCTTCTGAATATTTTCTGGTAGCTCATCAGCTGCAACTACACCAAGAGAACGTACACCGTCATGTACGTTTTCAGATAATCCAATATCAAGGACTTCGTCCATCGCCATCATGGTTCCACACTTAGTTTTGTTGTCGAGTTTTGCATCTTTAATCATGTCCCACATAATCGCGATGGCTCCTGGTGTATCTAAGTCATCAGCCAGTCGCTCGTCAAACTTCTCTAAATAGTCGTGATTAGGCATCCCGGCTTTTTGTTTGAATTCCTCATACATGTGGCGCTTTAAGCGAAAGAGCGCTTGTTTTGAAGCCTTTAGTGCCTCCCAAGAGAAGTTTACTGGCGAACGGTAGTGGGCAGTCAGAAGCCAGTAACGGTAATCGTCGCCTGAAAAACCTCGGTCGGCTAAGTGTCGCATGGTAATGGTGTTGCCGAGAGATTTTGACACCTTTGTATTATCGATAGTGATAAAGGCATTGTGCATCCAATACTTAGAGAAGGTTTTGCCAGTTGCTGCCTCTGATTGGGCAATTTCTGCATTGTGGTGAGTTGAGATATGGTCGATGCCTCCAGTGTGAATGTCGATTTGCTTGCCTAAAGTAGCCATGGCCATCGCTGAGCACTCAATATGCCACCCAGGAAACCCTTTGCCCCAACGACTATCCCAGCCCAGCTCGCCTTTTTTCCAAACTGCAAAATCAGCTGGATGACGTTTTTCAGAATTTACTTCAACTCGAGCACCGCTTTTAAGTTCGTCAACATTAATGTTGCCGAGTCGTCCGTATTTTTCAAACTTTTTGATATCAAAATAGACTCCGTCTGAGGTCTCGTAGGTATAACCCTTTTCATCAAGGGTTTTAATCAGGCTGATTTGTTTCTTTATATAATCGCTCGCTCGAGCCCAGGTGGTAGGGGGGAGAATACGCAGTTCCTCGAAGTCCTCTTCAAACGCTTGGATATATTGGTTTGATAGCTCTACCATTGATTTTAAGGTGATTGGTAGACCTTCTCGCTTGAGCCCTTTCATCATTTTGTCCTCGCCGTTGTCACCATCATCAGAGAGGTGACCAAAATCAGTGTAGTTAATGGTGTGTTGAACGATATAGCCATTTCTCATCAGTACTCGTTTGAGAATGTCAGAAAACACATAGGAGCGAAGATTCCCGATGTGAGCGTAGTCGTAGACGGTAGGTCCGCAGCTGTAGATTTTGACTGACCGAGCGTCATAGGGAGTGAATACCTCAAGAGATTGCGACTCAGTGTTATAAAGAGTAATTTCCCGCGTAATAACTGGGGTACGCTTACCAAAAAGGTTATGTAACATTGCCAACAGTGTAGCAATATCAGTAACTCCCGACAACTCTTTGGGGTTCTTTATAAGCTATGCAATAATAGAAAACATGTATAACAACGAAGATAGTCTATCAGTACAAACTAAAAGGAGTTCGTTTAAAGGCCTTGGATATTTTTTAGCGTTTTGTTTTGCGCTAGGAGCATTTTTTTCTGGTCTACAAATTGGTCAAGGAGTAGACAGTTATCAGCAGACCGCTAATATCTTTAGCTTTTTTAATCCTGAGCCAAAAGTAGAGGCTTCAGATGGTCGGCCTGACATGGGCGAGTTTTGGAAAGTGTGGGATTTGCTTGATGAAAAATTTGCTTCAGCGGGCACTTCAACAGCTTTAACGAATGAAGAAAGACTCCAAGGGGCAATTGAAGGAATGGTAGATACCTTTGGGGACCCCTACACGGTCTATTTCCCGCCAGTGGAAGCGACTGCTTTTAATGAAGATGTGTCCGGTAACTTCAGTGGGGTAGGGATGGAAGTTGGTCTACGGAATAATCTGGTAACAGTTATTTCACCACTACCAGAAACGCCAGCGCAGCGAGCCGGTATTGTGGCGGGGGACGTAATTGTGAAGATTGACGACACAACAACTGAAGGTATGCGGATTGATGAGGCAGTTAAATTAATTCGAGGTGAACAGGGTACAGTTGTTCATTTACAGATTTACCGAGAGGGAGAACAAGAATTTCTTGATATTGCTATCACGCGAGACACTATCGATATTCCGACAGTAAAAACCGAACAGATTGGCGATACGTATATTCTGGCAATTTACAGCTTCAATGCGGTAGCGCAGGGGCAAGTGCAAGATGCTTTGCAAGAGTACTTAGACAGTGGCGCCACTAAGTTAGTTATTGACGTGCGAGGAAACCCGGGTGGCTATTTACAAAGTGCTGTGAATATCGCGAGTTATTTCTTGCCTGCTGGTAAGGTGGTAGTGAGTGAGGAGTTTAGCGACAAGAGTAAAAACGATGTATTCCGCAGTCGAGGACGACAAATTCAGCTCTTTACTCCAGAAAACCTAGTGGTGTTGGTAGACGGCGGTTCCGCTTCAGCGTCTGAGATTCTTGCCGGTGCTCTGAAAGATCATGGAGTAGCAACCATTATTGGCGCTCAGACTTTTGGAAAAGGTTCGGTGCAAGAGCTGCTTGAAGTGGAGAATGGCTCTTCTTTGAAGGTGACGGTGGCTCGTTGGCTTACTCCAAACGGAACTTCCATTTCAAAAAATGGACTGACTCCAGATATTGTTATTTCACGAACACCGCAACAGCGATTGACGGAAGAAGATCCACAGAAAGATGCAGCTGTGCGTTTCTTGGCCGGGGAGAAGGTAGAAAGTGAAACATTCGTTGACCAGGTGACAGATAGTGGAGATATTGAGTAAGTTTTGGTATCATTCGCAACAATTATTGAACGATTTAAAGATATAGACACATGAAAGTAATTCTTCTACAAGATGTAGCAAAGATTGGACGACGGTCAGCTGTGGTGGAAGTTCCTGACGGATACGCAATGAATCAGCTGATTCCAAAAAAGATGGCACAACCAGCAACTGCACAAAATATGAAACGAATCGAAAAGATGCAAGCTGAAACAGATGCAAATAAAGAAGCTGACAAGGCTCGCTTTGACGCTGCAAAGGCTGGCATGGAAGCAAAAACCGTTCAAGTCAGTGCTGAAACAAATGAGCAAGGTCACTTATTTAAAGCGGTAAGCGAAAACGATATTGCTGATGCTGCCCAAGCAGCAGGGATTGATGTTGAAGCAACAATGCTTGTAGTAGGAAGTCCGATTAAGGAAGTTGGTGAACACACCGTTCAGCTTGTCAGAGGTGACAGTAAAGCAGAGGTAACAATTGAGGTTATAAAAAACGCTTAGTATATGAAAAATGTTCTCGGTGATGCAGCCCCAATCATTATTCTGTTGGTGCTTTGTGCCGCACTTATTGGCGGAATTGCGTGGTGGTTAGGAGGAGGTGCAGATACTCTCAATTCAAGAGAGGTAGAATTAACCAGTAGCGAAACACTTCAGGCTCCACTCGCCCCAGAGCAACTAGAGGCTTATCAAGTTGATGTAACAAATGATATGAATCCAATCGCAGTACTAGAAACAAATAAAGGAGTAATTGAAATTGAATTGTTTGACGATACAATGCCGATTACTGCCGGGAACTTCGCTAAGTTGGTTGGTGAAGGGTATTACGACGGTATTAAGTTCCATCGAGTGATTGATGGTTTCATGATTCAAGGTGGTGACCCAATCACAAAAACTAACGAAGTGTTACGGTACGGAACTGGTGGTCCAGGGTACTCAATCCCAGACGAGCACGTGGTTGGTGAACTACTCACAAACGTTCGGGGAACTATTGCAATGGCCAATAGTGGTCCAAACAGTGGAGGAAGCCAGTTCTTCATTAACTTGGTCGATAACTCAAACCTTGATTTCAATAAACCGCCACTCTCTTCTAAGCATCCTGTATTCGGACGAGTTATATCTGGAATGGATGTGGTTGATGCAATTGCTGGGGTTGAAACCAATCCACGAAGTCTGCCTCTGGAAGATATCGTAATAGAAAAAGCAACAATCCGACGCGACTCTTAAGACACAGCGTATACAAAAAGACCGCTTCATGAGAAGCGGTCTTTTTGTATTTTAGGAGTGTTACGCTTTTGCAAGAACATCAACTGCTTTTTTGGTTACAGTTTGTCCATTGAAACGAGTCTTTCGCATTTCGCGGAAAGCCACTACACCATCTGTCATTGCAAAAAGTGTGTGGTCTTTTGCCACTTTTACTCCTTTTCCAGCTTCAATCTTCGTTCCACGTTGTCGAACGATGATTTGACCAACCGTGACGGCTTGACCGTCTGCGCGCTTCACACCTAGATATTTTGGTTGTGAGTCGCGCAGGTTCTTAGCTGTTCCTGCTGCTTTCTTCTTTGCCATACAATTACGGTATAATGATTAAATAACTGGCAGAGTATACGACATATGTTTGAAAAACTCAAGTCCTGGATGCTCGATGATGTGGTCTTCTATTCGCTGTTGATTGTTGGGGTAGGAGTGGTGGCTTTTGGTTTAGGTCGACATTCGGTCCAGAATACACAGCAAGTAGCCACGGCCACAGGAATTCAGATAATGCAGAATCCAGAGTCGGAAACTACAGAAAAAACGGGAATTACCGTGATTGCGTCCCGGTCTGGAACGAAATATCATTTACCGAGCTGTCCGGGAGCTTTGCAGATAAAGAGTGAAAATAAAGTAGAATTCACCTCGATTGAAGCTGCGGAAGCAGCCGGGTACACACCATCAGCAAACTGTGAGGGAATATAAGAAAGGGCCCAGCTGATTGCTGGGCCCTTGGGGCGCTACTTACACTTTGTCGCCCAGGCGGGGACATTACGTCCCCAAATAGTGCAGGTTGATTCTTCAGCCGGAGCTGCTTCTGGTTGTGTTGGGACAGGGACTGCTTCAACCGCTTCGCTTCCGCCGAACCAGGAAAATGGGTTTGGCACCCAATCCAGCCAACCGCCCATGAAATCTGTGAACGAGCTCAGAGCTGCTCCCGCAATCCAGAGTAGAATAACTCCGGCCAAAACATAGAGAACGACTTTTCCAATTGAGCGCGCACCTTCTTCCATAAATGCAGGAATAGCTTTGGCAAGCCCTTTCTTGAAGCCGTGCCAAACGATGCGTCCAATTGGTTGCTTGGTGGCACATTCTTCATCTGGTGTGTGATTGGTCATGAGGACCCCTTTGTGCTGAGAAACGTAACTACGTGCATTATGCTAAAGAAAAAGTGAAAGTCAACATTTTTTAGGTTTGCTATACTACAAGTATGTTAATTGTTGATACAGAATGCTCAGGCTTACGTCCGGAGCGACACTCCATTCTTTCAATCGGAGCTCTTGATTTTCGGAATCCTGATAATCGATTTTATGGTGAGTGTCGAGTGTGGGATGGTGCTCATATAATGGATGAGGCTCTCGAGGTAAATGGTTTTACGCGTGAAGAGGCAACTGACCCACAGAAGCAGTCTGAAGCTGAACTCATCGCTTCTTTCCTAGAGTGGACCCAAGATTTACCAGAACGAACTCTGACTGGGCAGAACGTCTCATATGACAGGAATATGCTCATGGCAGCTGCAGAGAGAGCAAAGTTAAATTGGAATCTGGCCTATCGAACGATAGACGTACATTCGCTGTGTTGGATGCATATGATACAAGTCAATGGTGTGCCACCTGTAGATGAGGAGCATAAACGGAGTATGCTCAATTCAAAGACTATTCTGGCGTATTGCGGTCTTCCGCCAGAGGTCGACCCGCACAATGCGCTCACTGGGGCACTCTGGCATGCAGAGGTGACCTCTCGATTGATGTATGGTAAGAAACTTCTCCCCGAATTTGAACAGTATGAAATTCCTTGGAATTGAGTCGGTGATACAATATAGCTATGTTTGCAAATAATAAACGGAATAAGAAATCGAAGAAAGATTCACCCGAAAACTGCCGGGTCGTATCAGAACTGTTAGACCCTTCATCTACGCAAGGTGATGCAGTGCAGTCGTGGCGTGTGTTTCGAATCATGGCTGAGTTTGTACAAGGATTTGAACTCCTGCGCGAGCATGGCTTGGCAGCGACCTTCTGGGGAAGTGCGCGAACGTTGCCTGATGACCCTTACTACAAACAAGCTGAAGAGCTGGCAGCAAAACTAGCCAAAAAAGGCTTCTCTATTATTTCTGGTGGTGGGCCAGGTATTATGGAGGCTTCAAATGTTGGAGCCTTTAAGGTGGGAGGGAAGTCAGTCGGATTAAATATTGAGTTACCGTTTGAGCAAAAACTCAATCCATACACAACTGAATCACTCAACTTTGACTTCTTCTTTTCACGGAAGGTTATGCTCACGTTTGCTTCTGAAGTGTATGTCTATTTCCCAGGAGGTTTCGGCACGCTCGATGAATTGTTTGAGATTTTAACGCTTATTCAAACCAAAAAGATTGAGCGAATTCCAATCTTGCTCTACGGAAAAGACTTTTGGGACCCGCTGGTGCGCGTGTTTGAACAATCACTTCTTAAGAAATTTAAAACCATTAGCCCAGAAGACTTAGATTTGTTTGTAGTAGTGGATTCTGTTGATGAAGCGTTCAAATACATAAACAAGAACGTGAATACCAAAAACGTAAAACAAATTTAA
This sequence comes from uncultured Candidatus Saccharibacteria bacterium, assembly GCA_964351645.1. Taxonomy (GTDB): domain Bacteria; phylum Patescibacteriota; class Minisyncoccia; order Phycocordibacterales; family UBA918; genus OLB19. The sequence continues at coordinate 24,075 of CAYGOP010000001.1, forward strand.
TACTATGTATTTTTCCTATCATGACATTGACTCAGTTTCCGAAAAAGTAATTCAGTCTGGGGTAAAAAAGTTAGAAAAGTACCGCACACACGTGCGAAAAGTAGTAGACAACAACGATAATCAGAAGAGTGAGTACTCTTTAGTGCATGCGCAAAATCCTTCCGTACATGACCAGATTGACGCCGTTAAAAAGCAGTTTAAGGGTATAAAACACCTGATTGTAGTAGGTATTGGTGGTTCAAACCTGGGGACCGAAGCGGTCCATGCAGTGCTCGATGAGGGAAAAGTCCAATTGCACTCACTAGCAACAGTGTCTGCGTATGAAATTGACCAGTTGCTTAAGACAGTAAAAACAGTTCGTTCAGCAAAACAGCTTGCGGTGTGTGTCATCAGTAAGTCAGGAAATACGGCAGAAACACTCGTTAATGCCGGAGTCCTGCTTGATGCCCTTGAAGTGAAGTTTAAAAAAGCGATTTACGAACAAACTATTTTTATTGGTAATCCGGGCACTGCGTTTATGAAAGCAGGGAAGCGGCTAGGGGTGACTATGGTTGGTATGCCAGAAATAGTCGGTGGTCGGTATTCAGTTGCCACTGAGGTTGGTCTTATTCCGTTGGCGTTGCTTGGCCATGATACCGATGCTTTTATTGCTGGAGTGCTTGATGCTACTCAAGAAGAGTTTGAAAGTGTTGTAGCAGAAAACGCAGTGCGGGTCGCTCACTATATCGATAAAAAATACTCACACTACAATTTCTTTGCCTTTGAAACCCGATTAGAAAAACTAGGTGCTTGGTATAGACAGCTCACCGCTGAGAGCCTCGGTAAGGAGCTCGATAGAAATAAGAAGCCAGTTACTAAAGGTTTTATTCCAACTATTTCAACACCAGCAGAGCTCCATTCAGTTGGTCAGCTCTATATGAGTGGCTTCGCTGGTGTCTATACAGACTTTGTTACCTTTGATGATGATGAAGTAAACTTCGCTATTCCAAAGAAAGGGATTGCAAAAACGTACGGAAAGTTCGACGTGCAAGAAGTAGCAACAGCTCTCTATGGTGGTGTGATGGCAGCGTACCAAGACCGTTCTTTGCCATACCGTTCAACTATTTTTGATGATGGAAATCTGGCATATTCAATTGGTTTGTTTATGGGTATGCGAATGCTCGAGACAATGTACATTGCCGAATTAATGAATCTCAATGCATTCAATCAGCCAAATGTTGAGTTGTATAAAAATAAAACCAGGGAAATTCTAGGGCTTACATAAACTAAGTATGGCTGAGGAGAAAGTGTACAAGGATGCAGTAATCGTGAACGACCAAAATGAAGTCATTGGTGGAATGAACTTTTTGCAGGCGAAGAAAGAAGGGTATAAACGTCGCGGTGTAAGAGTATTTGTCTTTTCTGAAGATGGTTTTGTGCTCGTACAGAAAAGAAGTCAGTTTGTTTTATCTCCAGGCCTCCTGGATACTGCCGCTGCAGGGGCAGTTGACGTTGGTGAGGACTACGATACTGCGGCAGCACGTGAATTGGAAGAAGAGCTAGGTATTGCTGGTGTTGAGCTAATAAGGTTTGCTGACGGAGTGCTTGGTCCAAGTAAAACATCATTTAACTCTTCCTATAAAGTAGTGATACCAAAAGACACAGTGATTGCCATTGATCCGCATGAGGTCGAATCCGTACACTGGATGCTGCCTTCTGAGATAGATGAGATTATTAAGCATACTCCTGAAAAGTGTGGTGGCTCACTACTGCAAACCTGGGTTGAGTTTCGTGATACCATTGAAGCTATATGACATACGTACTCTTTGATATCGGCGGAACAAAAACTCGGGTTGCGGTCAGTGAAGATTTGCAGGCTTTTTCTGATGTTGAGTCATTTAAAACTCCTTTGAAGTTTGAAGAAGCGATAGAGAAAATTGCCGCAGCAGTAAAAAAGCTCACTAAAGAAAAGCCTGAGGCAATGGCTGGTGGTGTACGTGGTGTTATTAATGAACATAAAAACAGTATTCAGAATGATGCAGTACTAAAGAAGTGGATTGGGAAAGATATCGTCTCTGCACTACAGAAAAAAATTGCTGACGTGCCAGTTTTCTTAGAAAATGACTCTGCTATAGCTGGGGTAGGAGAAGCGGTCTTTGGAGCGGGGGAAGGATTAGAGATTGTAGCATACCATACTATCAGTACAGGAGTTGGAGGAGTAAAAGTCGAAGATGGAGATATTGATGATGCGAGCATTGGCTTTGAGCCTGGCCATCAAATACTTGATATTGACCGTACTGTGCTCGGTGATGATATCGCACCAACCCTAGAGAACCTGGTGTCTGGTACGGCAGTAGGCGAGCGCTTTGGAGTGAAGGCGTATGAAATACCACAGTCAGATGTAGTCTGGGACGAGTTGGCTGAATACTTAGCTCAGGGGTTACGAAATACTATTCTGTACTGGTCACCGGATGTGATTGTACTTGGCGGAGCGATGATTGTGGGTGATCCAGCAATCCCAATTGATGCAATCCGAAAATACACAGTCGAGTCCCTCGATGGATTTGTCACTGCACCACTGATTACTGAAGCGAAGCTTGGTGATGAGGCTGGTCTCTATGGAGCGATGGCCATTTTGCAGAAGCGTTTATAAGCGTATACTACTCTTATTTATTCACTATAAAGAAATTATATGGAGATATTAACATTGCTCATCATTTTGATTGTACTGGCAGTCATTTTGTTACGTGAAGTGAAACAGTACGAACGTGGAGTGGTTCTTACAATGGGTAAATTTACGAGTTTGCGCGGACCAGGGTGGAGTATCATTATTCCGATTTTCCAGCAAATGGAAAAAGTAGACCTACGAGTCAAAGCTGTTGATGTCCCAGATCAAAAAGTAATTACTCGAGACAATGTGTCTGCGAGTATCAACGCAGTTATTTATTACAAGGTGTCTGATGCTGCCAAAGCGGTCTTGGAGGTAGAAAACTTCCGCTTTGCTGTTTCTCAGCTTGCTCAAACAACAATGAGAAATATTGTCGGGAGCGCTACACTTGATGAGGTTCTTTCTGAGCGAGAAAAACTCTCTGCCAGTATTCAGCAGATTGTAGATGCCGAAACTGACGCGTGGGGGATACGAGTTGAGAATGTCGAACTCAAAGACTTCTTCTTGCCACAAGATATGGAGCGAACTATCGCGAAGCAGGCTGAAGCAGAACGAGAGCGAAGAGCAGTGATTATTAATGCAGAAGGGGAAGTAGCTGCCGCTGAGAATATCGCTAAAGCTGCCGGAATCCTCGCTCAAGCTCCAGGGGCGCTACACCTAAGAACATTACAAACGCTCAATGACTTATCTTCCGACCAGTCAAATACCGTTATATTTGCTACTCCAATTGAGGTATTGCGAGCGGTAGAAAATGTAGGACAAGCCTTTAGTGCAGACACCAAAGTAGTAAAACCAGAGTAAACTATTGACAGTAAGTCAAAAAAATGGTATAGTGATAAAAATCCGAAGATTGATGGTATAGTCTTCCGGTTATCGGTGTCGCATCGTATGTATCCATTTCATCAGTCGGTGAAATCTCCACATACAACACGGCATGTCTCACCGGTATTTATTCAATAAGACCTTTGGCTTATTTTATCGACTGTGATTCTGGCTATTCTTTCTGTCTCGACTGCATCTGCAGTTCCAGTTCCAGAAACAGCCTATGGACACATCGCGAGTGAAGAGATGACTATTGTAGTGCGAGAAGTCTCACCTACATACAACACCGAAAAAATCGTTCGGTCATACTTTAAGGATATTCCTGTTATGGCTGAGATTGCTCGATGTGAGTCAACTTTTCGCCACCAGCTACCGGATGGCTCAATCCTTCAAGGACGAGTCGATCCTGCAGATACCGGGGTAATGCAAATCAACAAGCGTTACCACCAAGCTTCTGCAACTGCGATGGAGCTAAATCTCGATGATATTTACCACAATATGGCGTATGCCCGACATCTCTATGAGACGCAGGGAACACAGCCATGGAGTGCATCGATGCCTTGTTGGGGAAGTACCCTAGCAATGAACTACTAGATGTAAATCAAAAAAGAACCGGCCTTACAGGCCGGTTCTTTTTTGATTGGAGTTATGGTTGCTGTTCGTCAGGGATTCCGTCGCCGTTCATGTCTTCCATGGTTGCAGCGAATTGCTTAGTGTTTGAACCGCCCGGACCATAGGCCATGAGGTACATCAGTCCACCAATAATTGCGAGGTTCTTCAACAGTCCTGGATCAGCAAAATCTCTGTGAGCGAGCATGGTGGCGCCAGCGGTAAAGGCAATTAAGGAAGCAGACGCGAGTCCAACTCGATAGCCCAAGATAATAGCTAATCCAGCTACAATTTTTAGAGCGATGACTGGCCATACTACTAACGTTGCAAAAGGAATACCAATTGAGTCAAAAAACATCGCTGTATTCGCTGGGCCTTGCATTAAGAGCATGCTCATACCGCTAGCGAAGAATAAGAGACCGATTAAGAAACGTCCAAATTTTGTTCCTTTATCGCGCACTAGGTCACGTTGGGTGGTTGTTAACATCAACATATTATTTTCTATAACTGAATAATTATACCAATAGTATATCAGTACTGCGCTATAATAAAGAGGATTCTATGAAATACTGGCTCATGAAAAGCGAACCTGAAGAGTTTTCTATTCAGGATTTAAAACGTGTAAAAACAGAAATGTGGGACGGTATTCGCAATTATCAAGTGCGCAATATGATTCGGGATGATATGTCGGTAGGGGATGTTGCGTTGTTTTATCACTCAAATGCTGGGTCAGAGACAGGGGTAGTTGGAGTAATGGAGATTGCCAGTGAAGCCTATCCAGATCCAACTCAGTTTGATATGAAAAGTGCCCATCCTGACCCAAAGTCTGACCCAGAGAATCCGCGCTGGCTGTGTCGAGATGTAAAGTACAAGCAGACTCTTCCTCGACTTGTTTCGCTCGCCGAGTTAAAAGCAAAAAGCACGTTTGCTGATTTACCGCTGGTTATGAGAGGGAATCGGTTATCAATAATGCCAATCAAACAAAAGCACTTTACTGCCATGATTGCTCTAGCTTCTCAAAAAATATAGGTATGGAAAGTATTGGTTCAGCATTGGTACGGACTCGAGGTCGAGTCGCAAAAAACGGGGAAGAAAGTAATGGGTTTCTCAGATTGTTTATTTCTAAACGTCTCATTCATGGTGCAGCAACTGCAATTTTGGGAATCTTCGTTCCGATATTTTTGTATGAAACTTCCGGTCAATTATTTTGGGTAGTTGGTCTGTACTACGCCTTGATTTCCTTCTTGTATGCAGTATTGCTGGTGCCAAGCATGGCTATTACCAACCGGCTTGGTTTTAGTCATACGTTAGTACTCGGTGGGGTGTTTAGTGTCTTGATTTACTCAATCATGTATTTTCTGACTCCAGAAAATATTTGGCATCTGATTGTACCTCTTACGATAGCCATCGTTGGTTTTCGATTATTTCACTGGGTGCCATTCCATGTTGACTTCACTCTGTTTACTCAGGCTGGGGAGCGGGGGAGACAGGTGAGTTTATCTTTTGCAACGATTGCCTTTATGGGAGTGATTGGACCAATTCTGGCTGGTTTCATTATTGCCAATGAGGGGTATGAGGCATTGTTTGGTACCTCGGTGGTGCTCCTGATAGCTGCCACGATTTCCTATGCGTTTGTGCCAGAAACAGGGACCCATTTTGATTGGGGGATGAAAGAGACTTTGCAAAGACTGTTTTCAAGAGAAAACAGACCAGTGGTACTTGGGGAGTTTGCCAATGGTGCTGAGGTGGCCATTAATATTATTGTCTGGCCAATCTTCTTATATGAAGTGCTCAACGGAGATGTGTTTGAAATTGGGGCAGTGTCCACTATCATTGTTGCTATTACGATTGTCATTCAGCTGTTTATTGGTAAAAAACTTGATAAGCATAAAGACTCAAAACAAAAAACGCTCAAGGTAGGGAGCTCACTCTATGCTATTGGTTGGATTTTAAAGATGTTTGTCTTGTCTGCAGCGCATGTGTTTTTGATTGGTCTCTATCACAATATTGTGAAGATTTTTACCGCTACTCCGTACAGTGCAATTATTTACGATATATCTGCTGAGCAGGGTGAGTACGTTGATGAGTTTACCGTGTTGAGGGAGATGGCTACTCATATCGGACGCATGACTTGTTTAGTTGTGGTAGCAATGCTTACCATCTTTATTCCAATCGGCTGGACGTTTGTCTTGGCTGCAGTAGCTTCAATTGCATTAAATCTCGTCTATCGAGCACATCATACGTAATTTATGGAATATCTAATCAGTATCAGTTTTGCAGCGTTGGTAGGGGGTCTTGTTGGCTTAGAGCGAGAATATCGTGACAAAAGTGCTGGCTTTCGGACCATGATACTCATTGCTGTTGGCTCGTGTTTGTTTACAATTTTGTCAGGAATCATAGGGCATAACTTTGGGGGTGACGGCGCTCGAATCGCTGCGGCGGTGGTCAGTGGTGTTGGATTTTTAGGGGCAGGGGTGATTATCCAGAAAGGAATCACCATTCACGGTTTAACTACAGCAGCTTCAATTTGGTTAGTGGCGTCTTTAGGGATGTGCATGGGGGCTGGAGAATACACTTTGGTGCTGATGGTTACGGCTGGTATCTTGTTTGTACTTTGGATATTGCCGATGTTTGAACGTAAAATTGATGCCCTGCACGAATTCTTAGAATTTACGCTGGTTATTAAAAATACAGATAAAGCAGAGGCTATAGTTCTAGCACTTTTTGATGAGGCACAGGTGCGAGTGCTTAGAGTAAGAAGAACACAGCCAACCAAGGGCGAGCGCTGTTTAAAAGTGCTCTGTAAAACCAGACCATCGCATCATGATGAATTAGCAAAACTCTTGATTTCTGAACGTTCAGTATTAACCTTTAGTGATGATTAATTTTGTATATGAAAATAGGTTTATTTGATTCAGGTCTTGGTGGGCTCACCATCCTTAAGGCAGTTGCGAAGGTGTTGCCAGATTATGACTATGTGTATTTTGGTGATACAAAAAATCTGCCATACGGAGACAAAACAGAAGATGAGATTTTTGAACTTACTAAAATTGGTATAGAGACACTTTTTCAAAATGAGTGCGTGCTCGTTATTATTGCTTGTAATACTGCTTCGGCTGAGACGCTCAGAAAACTACAAGACGATTGGTTACCGGTAACATACCCTGACAGAAAGATTCTCGGAGTGATTGTTCCGACGGTTGAAGAGGTGATTGAAAGCGGTGTGAGTTCGGCAGTGCTGATTGCTACTACAAGAACTGTGCAGTCTAACAAGTATGAAGTCGAGCTACTGAACCGTTCGATTCTTCCAGTTGCGCTTACTCAAATTCCTACACCAGAACTTGTACCTTTTATTGAACTGAATGAATTAGAAGCAGCTGCTCAAGCTGCGATATCTCGGATAGAGAGCCAAGAGGGGGAGAGTGATGGGGTGATATTAGGATGTACGCATTATACGCAAATCAAGAATCAACTCAGAGCTCATTTCGGACCAAATAAAATTATTTTTTCTCAAGATGAAATTATTCCAAACAAACTTTCTTTGTATTTAGAAAATCATCCAGAGATTGAGGTTCAGCTCATGCGGACAGGAGAGAGAAGTATTCACTTAACTCAACATCGACCCGACTACGATTTGATTATGGGACAGTTCCTCGGTGGGGTGTACTTAGATGAGTAATATATACACTCACTCTTCTATACTCTCTAATGTCGCACAATATATCTTTTGCGACATTACACTATACTGTCTTTATATATAGAGCCTCCCTACACTGCAAACAATAAAGGCCCTATGGGGCCTTTATTGTTTGGTCAGTATAGATGTGTGCGTTGATGTGCTGTTTGATTAGCTCAGCTGGTCGCTCATGTATGGACTTGTCTTCACTTATCAGCATATATAAGATGTCGAGCTTACTTGGCCCAGCTACGTATACGAACAATTCAGATACATTCGCAAGTATCCAACCTGGGGTCAAGCTAGCTCTAAAATTGAGTTCTAAGCTGTCTAAGCTAACCGAGACGTATGTTTGGTCATCTGGATAGGTATCAAGGAATGCTTCTCGTTCCATGGGAAAGATTCCGGCTGTGTGACCATCGCCACCAATACCAAGTATGGAAATAATTTTTAGATTTTTACTTTCTAAAATATATTTTTCAATTTCTGTTTGAATGCGTTTACTGAACTCTGGTGCGCGTTCGTCAGTATGAATTGAGGTATCAATTATTCGGTCCAAAATCCTAAAACCCTCATAGCGAGTCTTGAGTTGTAAATAGTTGTTTTCAGAAGGTGCCCCACTCACCCGTTCATCCCCCATGATAAATATTGTGCGACATTCGGATTTATAGAGTGGTTGAATATATTCCACTACATCTAACGCTGAGCCACCGGAGAGTATGCAAAGGATGTCACCTGTATGTTGATTGATTATTTCTGTCACTCTTTCCCCTAACGCTTGGGCTGGATTTTGAATAGTGTGAATTTCCATGTTATTTTTCGATTGTCTTGTGTCCCCCAAATACATTTCTCATGGCGGAGATGAATGTGCCTGTTCTACTCGGGTTCTCCCGAGTGTCTTTGCGTTGTAGTAGTGCAGCCTGTAAGACAGGTGTTTGGTTTTGTGCGATGATATATTCCATTTCCATTTCGGTCTCGCCTCTTGGTACTTGTCCGGCAATCGTATTTAAGAATTCTGTATCTCTGTATGCCTCAGCCATCCAGCTCATGAGACTACTGCTAATGATGCTTCCGTGCTCATATGGCTTCAGGGCTTCTTTGGGTTTTAGGTTTAGCTCAGCTTGGTGCTGTTCAATAAAACTCATTCCTTCAGCAATAGCTCCCATCATCCCGTACTCTATGCCGTTGTGAACCATTTTTACAAAGTGGCCTGCACCACTATCGCCGACATGGCCATACCCCTCTGGTGCAGCTAAGGCGATAAAAATATCTTCAACATTTTTTACTGCTTCTTTTTCACCTCCAACCATCAGCGAGGCTCCATGTCGTGCGCCACTGACACCACCTGAAGTTCCGCAGTCAATGTAGTGAATATCTTTCACTGCAGCATCTTGCGCTCGTCTTTTGGTGTCTTCGAAGAATGTATTCCCTCCATCAATGATAATGTCATCGGCCTGTAAGTGTTCATGGATATCCTTCAGTGCACTGTCTACAAATTTTGCGGGCACCATCAGCCAGACTGCTTTTCGATTTTTCATGGCGGAAATCGCACCTTCTATTGAGGTGTAAGTGTGTACACCATTTTTCTCGGCCTCTTCTCTCGCTGAGTCATTCACATCAAAACCGTGCACGGTGTATCCCTGCTCAACAAGTCGTGCGGTCATTGCCGCTCCCATTCTTCCTAATCCAATGAATACAAGCTCTTTTTCCATATTGTGTAGTTATTGATTTATAAAACAGTTTGCTCTGGTCCATCGCTACCCTTTGCGTAGGTGTGTAACGGTAGTGATTGCCAATGTTCTAAGATAGGTGTGATGTACTCCCAGGCTGCTAGTACTTCTTCGGTTCGAGTGAATAGGGTTTGGTCGCCAATAATAGAGTCGTACAGGACCTTTTCGTAGGAATTCTTGATTTCAGTTGAACCTTTATCACACGTAAAAGATAAGGTTCGGCTTTCCAGCTGGTATCCTAGGCCTGGGGATTTTGCATTCAGCGTAATGGCAATAGTTTGTTCTGGAGAGATTGTGAGAGTAATTTTGTTTCCAACACTCAGACAGCTTTTTGTTTCAAATAGACCAGTCGCAACATCTCTGAGAGTAATTGTGATTGATACTTCAGCTGTGCTTAAGGCCTTGCCAGATTGAATATAAAAAGGTACCCCTTTCCACTCTTCAAGTTCTAGTTCTGCCTTTAGTTCAAAATAAGTTTCCGTCTCTGAGTCTTGAGGTATATTTTCATCTGCTTTATATCCATCGTACTGTGCCCGAAGTGCGGAGTCGGCAATGGTGTCTTTTGTAACTGGTGTAAGCGCTCGTAATACCTCAGCACGATTTGAGCGAATTTCCTCCACTGAAAAATGTTTTGGTTCGCGCATTGCCACCAATGCGAGTAGTTGTAGTAAGTGGTTTTGTCCGACGTCTCGCAGAGCTCCAACTCCTTCATAAAAACCGGCTCTACCGCCAACATCAATGTGCTCAGTCATCTTAATCTGTACGGACTCAATGGAATCTTTATTCCACGGAGCCAGAGTAAGCGTATTAGCAAACCGAAAAGAGAGAATATTTTGTACCGCCTCTTTTGCTAAGTAGTGGTCAATTCTGAAAATCTGGTCTTCTCGGTAGAGTGAGGCTAATAGCGTATCAAGTTCTTTTGCTGTTTCTAAATTATGTCCAAATGGTTTTTCGACTAAAATGTGTGTCCAGGCAGGTTCGTGTTCACTGGCAGCGCCTGTGCCTTGAAGGTCAGTAAATATTTGTTTATAAAATTTAGGTGGAACTGCTAGATAAAATAATCGATTACTCCTGGTTCCCTCCTGCGTATCAAATGCCTCAATAGATTGTATGAGCCTGTCGTAGCTGGTGGGATCATCAAATGCTCCCTGTACGTAGGATAGGTGAGTACAAAATTCTTCAATTTGCTCTGCTGAATGAGTGTGGTTTGGGTGATGTTCAGCAATTGATTTTTTTACAAATTCTCCATACTCTTCTCTCCCCCACTGTGACCGAGCAAGTCCAGTTATGTGAAAGGTTTTTGGCAACATCCCTCTGGCAAATAAATCCAAGAGAGCTGGAAGAAGTTTTCGTCGGCTTAAGTCCCCTGTCCCGCCAAGGATGATGATTTGAGTTGGTGACATATTATACGTCTTTGGTTTTAGAAGAATGTTTCTTACGCAAGTTCTCTATACGCTGCAAAATTGCTGTATTAGAAAACGGCCAATCGCGCTTGTAGAAATCATAAAATTCAATAAATAAAGGTATGCCTTGTTCTTCTTCATACTGTAAAGCGAGTTCAAGAGCTTGATACTTATCAAGCTCTTTTGCTAATCGTGCAATCTCATCAGTTTTACTTTCGTATCTCGCAAACAAATGCTCAACAGTTTCTTTAAAAGGTTTGTCTTTCAAAAGTTCTTTTAAGGCGATATCCTCACGTTCTGCTTTTAGTTTCTTTCGCTCTTGATATGAATCAGCATTTTCATTTGGAATATACTCGTCTCCAACTAAAGCCTCAGCCCAGTCGTGGATTTCCAAGATATGTTTTAGGTCGTCTGTTTCTGTTTCAGTTAATCCGATTTCTTTTGCTACTATATCCGCCAGCCGTACTAATGAGACGGTATGTTCGTAGACTGTCTCAGGATTTTTTACATCACGAATTACCCAGCCAGTTCGAGGGAGATTTTTTAAAGAATTATAAATACCAACGGCAGTCGCTTCGTATCGTAAAGGAGTATTCATGTACATAGTATACACCGTAGAATTCTAGCCCAGAAACCCGCTTTGTAAGCGGGCTTCCATTCGGGTAAGTTCCTACGATGTCTCCATCGCACTTACATAATAACATCTAATTCACAGGCTTATCCACTGGAAATACCGTAGTTATCCACAGTTATTGTTAGTACGGAGGTAAATAGAGCATTGGGTCAATGTAAGCATCTACTGCTGCAACTGGGGTGGTGGCTGGTCCACAACTGGTGACAGTCTTGATTTCGTTAAAGCGACGGACGTTTACCCCGTCTTTGGCATATACCGTAAAGTGCAGGTGGGGTCCGGTTGAGAAGCCAGTGTTCCCCACGTAGCCAATAACTTGACCGGTGGTTACTTTTTGCCCGGCTGTAACAGAAATAACATCTTGATGAGCGTACAGGGTGGTGAGTCCATTGGCGTGGTCAATCAGTGTCCACTTACCCCATGAAGAACAACCAGGTACAGCGTCAGTGTTTCCTGTTGCGCGTACAGTTCCTGTGAGTGGTGCCATAATAGGTGTTCCTCTTGGTGCGCCCATATCTACTCCTGGGTGATACGCTCGTCCGCCGTAGGCAGCTGCATTTCGAGCAGCAAATTCAGTCCCACCAAATAATTGAGTGATGACAACATTTGCCAATGGCCAGCTAAATACTGCGGTACCCGGACTTGGAACAGTGGTTGGGTCAAGAATAAACTGTAGTTTTGATTCAAAATCTCGGAGTTCTTTGAGAAGCAAGTCTTGAGCGGCTTTTTGGGTGGCAAGTAATTGCTGATAATTTTGCTCCTCACTTTTAGTGACTTCGAGCAGTTCAGCTTGTTCTGCTTTATTGCTTACCAGTACTTGGTTTTGATCAGAATATTGGTTTTTAAGAGTACTCAACTGAGTTCTCTTTGATTCACTTTCACTTCTTTTTTCTTCCAATAAAGACTGGAAGCTGTCGAGCTCGGCAATTTTGGCTGACATGGTCTCTCTAATGTTTTCATTGGCTTCAAATTCGCTCCAGAATTCTGACAACCTATCATGTCGAAGCAATAGTTCGATAAGTGTGTTCTCACCAGCGATATACTCGGCTCGGATAATGCTTGCTACGGCTGATTCAGTTTTTTCAATATCTTTCTGAGCTCGAGATATTTCGAGAATGAGTTTGTTTATTTCAAGGTCAGTGGAAGTAATTAGATTTTCAGTTTTAGAAATTTCCGCATTTACTTTTTTGCGTTCCAGTTCAAGTTGATTGATGGCAGACTGAAGCGTTTTCTTTTCCGCCCCAACCACTCTTAATTCAGATTCAAATTTTGCAATCTCTGCTTCGATTTCGCCTAGTCGTGAACTACGGTCCTGAATTTCGTTTCGTAGTTTATCAATTTCAGATTCAGCAAAAACACTTGGGGTAAACCAAAATGTTTGTGGGAGCAAAGCTCCCAACAGAAAGGCTACGAACAGTTTTTTTCGTATCACCCGTTTATTTTATCACAAGCTGTTTTAATTCGGGAGAGGGTTTCCTCTTTACCGAGCACATGTGCCAAAGTGAATGGGTCTGGAGACTGCGCCTTTCCCGAAAGACATGTCCGTAGCGGCCAAAGCAGTTCCCCTTTTCCTACTTCTTCAGCATAGGTCCAGAGCGCAGCTTTAATGTCCTCCATGGTTGCAAAACTGGCTGCTGTGAGCAATTCATGAGCTTTTTGCAGTCTGGGTACTGCTAGCGTTGTAGAGTCATCATTCTTCCATTTTAGGAGTTCAGTGTCGTATTCAGTGGTTGCAAAAGCCCAGTCGTACTCCCCTGCCTCTGCAGCTTCTTTAATTTCCACTTTGTTGTGAATTCTCTCGAGCGCCACTGGAGCGAGTTTTTCTGCCCGGGTAGTTGAATATTGAGACAAATTTTTACTTTCTTTTGGTAGTGCTTGTATAAAGTACTCAGCCACAAACTCTGGAGATTGTAACTTTAAGTACTCTTTATTCATCCACTTGAGCTTATCTTCATTAAAAGCACCGCCTGAGCGTTGAATTTTTTCGATTGAGAAAGCGGAGACGAGTTCTGAATGTTCCGCATCACTCCGGTAGAGTTCTTGCTCTCCACCTGGGTTCCAGCCAACGAGAGCCAGGAAGTTTCTCATTGCTTCCGGTAAGTACCCATCATCGCGATATTCTAGTAAGTCTTTTGCACCATCACGTTTACTCAATTTCTTTTTCCCGTCTGGTCCCATGATTGGAGGCAGGGTCACGAGCTTTGGGTACGGAATTTCCAATGCATCGTACAGACTTAAGAATCGAGGCGTACTGGAGATAAACTCTTCTCCGCGCATGACATGTGTGACACCCATTTCCAAGTCATCAATAATGTGAGCAAAGTTGTAAGTAGGATACCCATCAGCTTTAATGAGTACAAAATCTTCAAGCATCTCCTCTCCGGCAGTAAGCTCCCCACGCACTTCGTCGTGCCAAGTATAGCGTTTGATTTCAGGAGTTTTGAAGCGCAGTGCTTGTGTCCCATCCCAAGTTCCAAATTCTGTTGGACGATGGTTCCGGTATAAGAAAGGACGTTTTTCGGCATCTGCTTGTGCACGAAAAGTATTGAGTTCTTCTTGGGTGTACGGGTCAGGATATGCCAGTCCTTTTTCAATCAGTTTCTCTGCATATTTTTTATAGATATCGAGCCGGTCTGACTGCAGGCATGAACCAAACACGCCCGGCTTATCTGGACCAAAATCCCAATCTATACCAAGCCACGCCAGAGAGTCTTGAATGTGTTGAATTGAGCCAGCTATCTCGCGGTTTTTGTCAGTGTCTTCAATCCGGAGAATAAACGTGCCAGAATGTTTTTTTGCGAACAGGTAGGCGTACAGGGCTGTGCGGACTCCGCCAATATGCAAAAATCCGGTTTGTGACGGTGCTAAGCGAGTGAC
>CAYGOP010000002.1:0-38276 GCA_964351645.1 uncultured Candidatus Saccharibacteria bacterium
CTGTTACAACTAAGCCTTTTTTGAGTAGATTAAAGAAAGTATCCATAAGCGATTAAATTTGAAAATCAGGGCTAAATATAACAAATAATGTGGCTGGATCGGTAACCTCAAAGAGGTGTGCGTAATCATCCAGCGCAAAAAACATGTTTTGCATGGCGTATCCAAGGCCCGATGCGTCATCCTCGTAACGTTTTAAACGTAAAAGGGCAAACGCTGGGTCGTCTACGGCAACGGCCATAGCTTCAATATCTTTATGAATCGCGTGAAAAGTATTAATTAAATCAAGGTGTTCTTTCACCAAAAAAGCTGGCACTGGAGTGTTTAGGGCGTCATCTCGGTTGCGTGCATAGGCTTCGGCAAGCGAGTTGAGCTCTGTAATACGACCAGTATCCCCTTCGGTAAGGATACTTTGAAGAATCAAGAGTTCGCCTTCCGAGTCTGCTAAATCATTCCGCGTGATTGCCCCCGCTATAGCATTTGCATAGTTAACTATGTCTTGGTCTGTCCATTGTTCCAAAATAAAAATATCAGGAGTGTCGTAAATATCATGGGCAGTAGCTTGACTGAGGACATTTACCGTATCATCGATGACTTCTTCGTCACTTCTTCCAAATGGTCCATACCCACGGGCTCGGATAATATTCTCCATAAAATTAATACCCAGTTCCTCAGTGAGGGTGTCTGGGGGTGTGTATGACGTGCTGGCTGTTTGATTGAGGATGATTGGCTCAGTAGTAACGAACTCGTCCCGCCAGTCTTCAATACCATTTTGGTCTTCATCTACAACAGCAATTGCTACACGAGCTTCTGGCTCGCTGGCTTTTACGCTCGCTGGTTGAGGGATTTCCTTCTCTGCCCCGATACTACTAATGGTGTACGCCGCACCAACCAGTGCAAAACCAACGACAGCAGCTCCGATGATTTTTGGATTTAGATTGCCTTGCATATTACTCAAAGTATAGCAGTAATGTTGCAAGCAAAACTTACTCTTTACACACAAGTGTGAATTAAGTGTGAATAGTGAGTGGAAAAAATTAGGATAACTGAAGAAGTTTTTCAGCTAAGCCGACCCACCTCTTTGGTTGAATATCCTCTGCGCGGATATCGAGTGGTAATTCTAGTGTGGTAAAGATTTTTTCGAGTGACTCCCTTTGGTACTCCTTAGATAAGTTTCCAAGCAGTTGTTTGCGTTTTTGACCAAATCCTAAATGCAAAATAGCAAAGAAGGTCTCTCGGTCTATGGTGTCAAAGTGGTCTCGGTTGATTGTATGAATAGCCACAATAGCTGAGTCGACTTTCGGTGGTGGAGTAAAATGTCCTCGTTTGACTGTACATATATATGTAGGATGGCCGAATACTTTTATAGACAGAGAGAGTAATGATTCTTTTGGGTCACGGGCAATCCGCTCTGCTACTTCCTTTTGTACCAAAAAAACCAAATCAGATGGTTGACAGTCAGTGTCTAAGAAGCTTCGAAACAGTGAGCCGGAAATATAGTAGGGAATATTTGCAACCACCTTGTAGGCGTGATCAGCTACTCCAAAATCGGCTGGGTGTAAGGTGCGTGCATCGTGATGGTGAATCGTAAGCAGTCCAGAAGCTATTTCGTCCGGAAATGTTTCTTGAAGTGAGGAGATTGCCCGTTGGTCTGCTTCAATCGCAATCACTTTTGCACCCCGGGCGAGGATTTCCTTCGTTAAAATACCAGTCCCTGGCCCAACTTCTACTACAATATCCCCTGCTTGCAGATTGGCGGCGTCACACATTTTCTTTGGTGCGTAGTCGCTATTTAAAAAATGTTGTCCGAGCGACTTTTTGTGTGCAAATTTTTCATTCATGTGTGTCAATCAAATATATAGGAAAAGAACAAACCTGCAATTATGCAGGCTTGTGTTTTAGTCCAAATAAATAGTTGTTTCGTAGCCTGAACTGTTCCCTCCGCCTCCTTGTTCTGGTTCAGCCATCTCCACGTGTTCTTTGCTAATGTCATTTAAGAATGATGAAGGCATGTTGACTCGCTGCTGTCCGAAGATGGTGCGCATGTGAGCGTAGGTGAGAAAGAGCTTCTTCTCTGCGCGAGTCAGTGCTACATAGAATAGTCTACGTTCTTCTTCTTGGTCGGTGCGACCATCATCTAGCCGTTCGTGCGGAAAGAGCCCTTCTTCAAGGCCAGTAATAAATACATATGCAAACTCCAAACCTTTGGCAGCGTGGATGGTCATCAAACGTACAGCATTTTCTTCTTCTTTTTCTTTCAGTTCGTCTTGGTCACTTTGCAGAGCGGCAGTTTCAAGCAAGAGCTCAACCGCTTCGCTTGGCTCGGTATCATTAAAGCGACTAGCGAGCGATACGAGTTCGCGGAGGTTTTCAATACGCTCTAGTGCCTCTTCAGTCCCTTCTTCTTTGAGTGAGTCTTCTAACCCACTACGCTTCATAATAAATTTAATCGTTTCAGAGAGTGGTTTTTCGACGGCTACTTTTGCCATTTCTTCCATCATGGCGTCAAACGCTTGAACCTTAGCCAGAGTGCCTTTGTTTAGGTCTGCTTTGTTACCTTCAATGACTTTGAGCATGGTTACCTTCCCAATCCCTCGTGCCGGAGTATTAATGACGCGCACGAGGTCCGCATTACTGCCAGGGTTGAGAGCGAGGCGCAGGTATGACAGAACGTCCTTCACTTCTTTCCGTTCGAAGAACTTCAATCCTAGGAGTTGGTATGGAACTTCAAAATTCAAAAAGGCTTCTTCCAGCGAGCGCGATTGGAAGTTTGTTCGGTACAGCACGGCAATTGAGGAAGGGTCGGCACCGTCTGCGATAAGCGATTGAGCTTTCAGTGCAATGTATTCCGCTTCATCATAACCAGACATACCCGCGTAAAGGGTAATTTTTTCGCCGACGTGATTGTTGGTGAAGACATTTTTATCCACTCGGTTCTGGTTTTTTTTGATGATGTCGTTGCTGGCCGCGATGATGGTCTGGGTGGAGCGATAGTTCTCTTCTAAGAGAATGGTCTTCGCTCGCGGAAAGTGCCGTTCGAATTGCAGAACATTTTTAATGTCTGCTCCGCGCCACGAATAGATATTTTGGTCGATATCCCCTACTACACATATATTGTGTGCGTCACCAGCGAGCAATTCAGCAATGCGGAACTGCACTTTGTTTGTGTCTTGGTACTCATCAACGTGAATATATTTGTAGCGCTTAGTTAAGGTTTCGCGCACGTGCGGATGGTCCTCGAGGAGTCGCAGTGTCTTCGCCAGCAAGTCATCAAAATCAAGCGCTTGTTCGTTGGTTAAAATCGCTTCGTATTTTTCCCACACTTCGGCGGCGACTTGCTCGGGATAAGAATTGGCGGCGTCTTTAAAATCAAGGAGGGTCATTGCGTCGCCCTTGGCGCGCGAAATAATCGACAACATCTTGCGGGGTTCAAACTCTTTGGGGTTGTAGTTGGCTTTTTCAATTGCTTGTTTTACTGCCTTTTGACTGTCGCTTCGGTCGTAAATAACAAAGTGTCGACGTAAACCCATCGTTTCATGAAACTCTCGCAGTAAACGCACGCCAAGGGAGTGAAACGTGGTAACCACTGGCTGGCTATCAATAACCGCCCGGTCAGAGGGGAGGTATTTTTGGGTGAGCGCAACAGCTCGCTCACGCATTTCCTTGGCAGACTTGTTGGTAAACGTTACCGCGAGAATATTGTGCGGAGCAGTGCCTTGATGAATGAGGTGAACAATGCGGTGGGTAATGACTCGGGTTTTTCCTGAACCAGCTCCGGCGAGAACCATCAGTGGTCCATCAGTATGTAAAACGGCTTCTTTTTGGGGGTCGTTCAGACCTTCAAGGTATGGGATGTTTTCTGACATGTGAGTGCCATCATAACATGGTGACAATTTTCTATAAAAGAAGAGGCCTGCAAGCGAATATGCTTGCAGGCCTCGGCATCAATGTGAAGGAAAACGATGGTTGACCGGCATACGATTCCGGCATTCGCCGATGGCTACTCGGGCAACATCATCGACCAACGCATGGAACCAGTCCCCTACTTCAGGTGGTTGTATTCATCCAACTTCCTTTCAAGGGACAAGGGACCAAATTTAATTAATACTATGACACAAATTAACTAAAAAATCAATATGAAAGGGCCCGGTGCGTAAGCGCCGGGCCCTTTGGTTTTAAAGAACATGTTGGTATTTTTCCCACAGAGTTTGCCACTCTTCGCGCCAGCAAGTATAGATAACCTCACTGCGCCATTTGCCAAACCGATAGTGTTCGCCGGGAATACGAGCGGTGTAGCGGTAGCCGCACTTCTTCGCGTATTTGCGACTGCGGATGTTATACCCGATGATGGGAGAGACTACCTTGCGCATGTCGCGCCAATTGAAGGCATAGTCGAGCAGTTGCATTTTTGCATCTGTTCCGTAGCCTTTTCCTCGATAGCTTCCCAGCCCAATCAGAGAGCCAGTTTTTGCGATGCGTTTCTTCTCATCGAAGGTGATGGCCATGTTGCCAATGAGTTCACCCGTATGAGTTCGCACCGCTACGGTTATGTTGTTTGGGTCAGGTTTACTGACCCGCTCAAACCATGAACGTTGCCCCGCTTCCGAGAGTGGCCAATCAACGATGATGAATTTTTGCACTTCAACGTCGTTCACCATTCTTTGAAAATGTGGCAAGTCCGATTCTTGAACGGGACACAAGAGAGTTTGCTTTCCTCTCCTCCAAACCACTCCCTCATATGATGAGTTCGATGTAGTCATCTTCTTCTCCTTTTTTGTAGGGTGTTGTTACGGACGAAATCCTTGTAGTTCTGCTAGTCGTCGATACGTTGGCGATAGCTCGTAGGCTTCTTGAGGTGAATTACAAATCATTTCAATTTGTGGTTCACCTGGTTCGCACTCAGTGGCTTTCTTCAGCACAATGATGCGGTCGCAATTTCGCTGAGTCGACAGTCGGTGAGCAATCACCATAGCTGACTTCCCTTGCGAGAGTGCCGTGTCGATACCTTGTTGCACCATCATCTCGGTTTCTGCATCGAGCGAAGCAGTTGCTTCATCGACAATCAGAAATTCAGGATTTTTGATAAGGGCCCGGGCGATACAGATGAGTTGTTGCTGTCCACCGGACAACTGCAACCCTTGCTTCCCGACCAATGTATCAAGACCGTGACCATTGAAGCGTTGACGTAAGGCTGGGGTAAGCGCATCTAGAATATTCCAGATGGACTCATCTCCAACCTTAGTCATATCCTCAGCGTGAGTAGCAAAGAGAATATTTTCCCTTGCGTCGCCACTAATCATGTCTGAGCGTTGTAGGATTGCGCCAATGTGACGCAAGACAGTGTTTTTCTGATAAGCAGAAAAAGGAATACCGTCGATACACACTTCCCCAGAGTCTGGGTCCATGGCTCGAAACAAAAGTCGAGCCAGGGTGCTTTTTCCTGAACCACTGCGACCGACTAGGCCAACCGAGGTTCCTTCTTCAATCGTAAACGAAACATCGCGCAGGATGTCACTGTCGCCATAGCGAACACTGACATTTTTGTATTCAACCAACATTAGGTTTTCCTTTCGTAGATGATGCCTGTTTCAAAGTTGAACGCAGGCGGTTTACTGAGCGCTTCACGCGCTGCTTTGATGCGAGACACTTGGCTAGTGAGGTGACGCATGAGATGACCGATAAAGCCATATTCACGCGAGACCATAAATACCCAACTGGTAACCGCGGTCAGTTCGCCGATAGTCATGGAGGCATACGCGATGCCATACATAACTACGAGAATCGGTGCAATAGCATTTATGAGCCGGCGGAACACATCAAATTGTTGGAACCAGTAGGCCCAAATTTTGAGGTCTTCTTCCAGTGGCACTTTCAGCTCCTCACCAATTTCGTCTTCGACACGCTTCTCTACCCCAGCTGCTTTTACTGAAGCAACGAGATTGAGTTTTTCTACCAGTCGCCGGTTTGTCCGGCGAAAGGCTTTATCAATAGGCTCCATCTTTTCATCAATTTTGGTGTTGAAGAAATAGAACCAGGTGAGGTTGAAGAGGGTAAGCAACACTAACCCAACACCAGCTTGGGTGTTAATCAAGAAGATGAAGAGTGTCGCGCTAATGATAGATGCGACAACCACTGGGGTTTCAAACAAAAGCAGGTACAGAATATTTTGCGCCCGGTCTTTGGTTGATTCAATTTGCTCAGCCCCAATTTCACTGTTCTCCCCCAGCACTTCGTCGTAGGTTCTTTCAAACAGTTTTCGGACGAGGGTGAGATTGATAGTGAAGTAGTTTCGGTTCCAGGTGCGCTCACGATAATGATCGTGTAACGTGCCAAATACAGCGGCACCGATAGATACTCCAGCGGTATACCATACATAGTGTAGAGCCAGTACTGAATTTCCTTCAGCATAAGCGTCGAACACAAATTGCAAGGTAAACGGAATTGCTGTCAGACAGCCAACTGAGAGCATGAGAAACGATAGTGCTATAGCAGCGTGTGTTCGGGCGTGAGATGAAACAAGTTCCATCAGTACCCAGCGCACCCCGCGATAGGTGTCGATTGCACTGGCATTCGCTTCATGAAAGAGGCGTTTTGAGTTTTGCATGGATTTTCTCCGTAGTTGTAAAAGAGCAGACACGTCCACGATAGTGTGGCTGTCAAAAGAACAAAACATCTTGTCAGAGAGACAAGATGCTAAGACGACACAACGTAAGATTTCTTACTAGGAGTTATGTATTCATACCATATTGCCTTTCACTTGAAGACGCGACATAAGAACCAACCATAGCTGGGTTCAAAGCGATAGTGTGCGTAGCAAATAGTTGCTCGCAAATAGTCGCACGTGACTTCAAAATGTATGCAATAGGTCGCATAAAATAACTGTACCAGTTTAAATTAAAGTGTCAATAGCATTTCTGGGCTTATTTGTAAGCCTAAAATCGTGACTTTTATAGTCTGCGAAAAAAGTGTATTTCGTCAATTGTGTTGTGGGGGTGCTCTAGTAGAATACTCTGCGTACCCAAGTTGGGACGTTTGGAGAGGTACACTTTCCTATTTATACTGAAATTTCCTGTAAACGATTGAAAGGCGGCGCGACTTAAAAACAACTTATAAAACCTTACATTCAAGATACTGATGAATCGACTGGGATAGCTAGTCATCAGTTACATACAAAGCAACACTCATCTAAGATGAAATGGCTCTTCAGCGAAGTAGCCTTCATTACGTGTGTGGTTGTTATACCGTTATCGGCACATGCTGGTTTCTTTTCAATATTATTCCCTTCAGCAGAAGCGGTAGTGCAACCTGAAGTGATTATCCAGCAAACATCAGCTGTTGATACTCCCCTTTTGTCTGCGATGCAAAATCCAAATCCAAAAGCTGCTCGTGGTGGTGCAGATATTGTCGTGGAAGATGACGCACTTGTTTCTTCAGGTCCGGTTGGAGAGGATGTGATTGCAGAACAAAAGACATTTACTGGAGAGATTCGTGTCTATACCGTTCGAGAAGGAGACTCACTATCTCAAGTCGCAGAAATGTTCGATGTAACCACAAATACAATAATGTGGGCAAATGACTTGAACCGAGCAACAGAAATCCAACCAGGTGACTCATTAGTTATTTTGCCGGTTGCTGGAGTACGGCATATTGTGAAAAAGGGTGATACTTTGAGCACTATTGCGAAAAAATACGATGGTGATGAAGATGAGATTTTGGAATACAATCAATTTGCAACAGCTGACGCATTGGTAGTCGGTGACACTATTATTGTCCCGGGTGGCGCCATACAAGCTCCGGTACGCTCTGGTGCTGGCGCACAACCAGTGAGTGTGTCAGGTGCGGTGGCTGCTTCTTCAGCTGGTTTCTCTCACCCTGCTCCTGGTTCTGTAAAGTCGCAAGGTATCCATGGATACAACGCGGTCGACTTAGCAGGAGGTTATGGTTCATCAATCCGAGCTGCCGCAGCCGGAGAAGTGATTGTCTCTAAAGCCTCTGGCTGGAATGGTGGATATGGTCAGTACATCGTGATTCGACATCCAAATGGAACTCAGACTCTCTATGCTCACCTCTCATCAAATGCTGTCGGAGTTGGTGCGTACGTCTCACAAGGTGCCGTGATTGGAGGTATGGGAAGCACTGGAAAATCTACCGGTACTCACCTGCACTTCGAGGTCCGTGGCGCTCGGAACCCATTTTAATAGGTTGGTATAAAAACTGCCGGAGAGCTAGCTCTCCGGCAGTTTTGCTATATATTGACTCGGTATTGGAGAGCCTCCAGAACGTGACTGGTCTCAATATCAGGAGTGTTGTCTAGGTCAGCTATTGTACGAGCGACCTTAATGAGGCGATGGTAACTGCGTGGAGAGAGATTCAGTTTTTGGCTAGATATTTTGAGTAAATCTTTTACTTCAGGTTTGAGATGAATATGCTCCTCAATCCCCTTAGCTGACAGCCCGCTATTGCTGATACTTCCCTGTCTGCGTGTTTGAATCTCACGTGCTTTCAGAATAGTATTTCGTGCTGGACCGGTTTCATCCACCTTGCTGGGAAGTGAGGTGAGGGTGTCGTAGGGTACGTGTGGAACCTCAATCCATAAATCGATACGGTCGAGAATTGGTCCGGATACTTTATTTTTGTAGGTTTCCCGCATTGCCCTGGCTAAATCTGTCGTACCGTCTTCGCTTCCTCGATACGGATTGAGCGCTGCGACTAAGATAAAGTCAGCCGGAAATTCAGCGGTTCCTTGGACACGAGAAATACTCACTACTTTATCTTCAAGTGGTTGACGTAGAGCGTCTAGCGAACGGCGTTCAAATTCAGGAAACTCATCCATAAACAACACTCCGTGGTGTGCCAGTGTTATTTCCCCAGGTTTTGGATTTGTACCTCCTCCAACTAAGGCAGTGTGAGAGGCAGTGTGATGAGGAGAGCGAAATGGTGGACGAGTGCTGATGGTGTACTCAGCATTGGAAAGAGAGTGGATTCTTGTGACAGCCAATGCTTCTTCTCGAGTAAGTGGTGGAAGCAGTGAACGTAAGGCTCGTGCTAACATCGTCTTTCCTGTACCGGGTGGCCCAACCAACATCACATTGTGTCTGCCTGCAGCTGCAATTAACAGTCCACGCTTTGCACTCTCCTGTCCTTTGATGTCCTCGAGATTAATAGTACTTTCAAACCAGTCCTCCTGTATTTGGGTGGGAGCTTGGCAAGCTAAAGCGGGAGTTTCTTCCGTGTTTTTTGGTGCGATGTGGTGAATTACTTCTTGCAAAGACGTGGCGGGAATTACTAAAATACCATCAATGAGAGCAGCCTCCTGAGCATTTTCTTTTGGTACGACAATTTCTACATACCCTGATTCTTTGGCGGTTTGGACACAGCTTAAAACTCCTTTAATTGGTCGGAGTGTTCCATCCAGACCAAGTTCACCGACGTAAATACGTCTCACTTCATCAGTTTGAATATCTCCGGCAGCGATTAAGTAAGCGATGGCAATTGGGAGGTCGAACAAAGGTCCCTCCTTCTTTAGGTCGGCTGGAGAAAGAGAAATAATTATTTTCTGATTTTTTGTTTTAGGGCTTTGCCAGCCAGAGTGTTTAATCGCGCTACTGACTCGGTCTTTTGATTCGTCGACTGCTTTCCCGGCTAAGCCGACAATAGAAAACGCGTGGAGACCACGCGAAATATCTACTTCAATAGTCACGACAGTGCCGTGAAGAATGTGTGGCTGAACAGTTGAGATATTCGCTACATCATTCATGAGGCTAGGATGGGAGCTGATTCTCTTCTTCGCGGTGTGCAATGTTTGTGCGAGCGGATGGATTTGCTTCGAGTCGGTCTAGTTCTATTGGTTCTCCGCATATTTCACATACACCGAATGTGCCGGTTTCAAATTTAGCTAAAGCGCGCTTGATGTTCTTGTATTGAGTTTCAAGTTGTACCATTAAAGCCCTTCGCACTTCCCATTCTTCGACCGCATCAGCTTCTTCATTTTCATCTGCTGTTTGCAAATCTTTTGCGACTGGTACAGCTACCCAGTCATCGGTCGCCTCATTGTGTGACGCAATACCTGATAGTTCAGCTGTTATTTTTTGTAGTTCGGTTTCTAGTAGTGATTTAAAATGTACGTTTGATTCCATAACAGATATATTAAGAATTATTGAGTAAAGCTCGTTTCTACTACTTGTGAGAAGTCTTCCAAGCTACTTGATATTAGAGCGGTATTTTCATTCACGATTCCGTATACGATGAGAGTTTGTCCGGTTTCAGATAAGAGTACACGGACGTCGATACCGCCAACCGTTTGATCAGTAAATGAATAATCGTTCTGCAATGGGATTGAATAAAAAGACTGTAAGTCTTCTGGCATATTTGTTTCCCAGGCTAAGAATCCTCCCCGCACGGTTGGTTCATCCACAAACTCAAATACAAAGAGAGGTTTTGATTGATTGAGGTGCACAAAACTTACGTCGGTAAGAGATTGTCGGAAGTTTGCTTGTATATCAAACTGTAGGAGTTCAATAACTAATGCTGGTGATACTAGGTTACCGTTTTGCGAGTAAATATGAGAATCACTCAAGCCGTACTCCTCCCCGCTGACTGATTGGTTGATAAGGTTCGTAAGTGATTGATTTTCTTGCAGGGTAAGATTTTTTGTCTGTGCCCCTGAAATTGTTTTGTTTGACTCGAAAGGAGCTGGAGTGCTCTGTGTTGGAGTAAAGAGGCCGAGGGTAAATTGAATAAAGACTACTAGTAGCGCAATTGCTCCAATCAGCACAACAAACATGATAGCTAGTGTGTTTGTATCGAAGCGATTAATTCCTGTTCGTTCCACAACAGGTGCGTCTGTTTCAAAATCCTCTTTTTCCTCTGTTTCAAAAATCTGCACCGGAACGTCCTGAGGAGCATCCTCGGAGTTGACTGGTACTGTTTCAGGGGTAACGTTCTCTTCTTCTACGATAGCTTCGGGAATCGTTTCAATTTCTGGAGTGACTTCCTGAGCCACTCTTTCTTCTCGTGGTGGAGCCACTTCAATTGTTCGTTGCTTTTTATATTCGATAGTTACATTCTTTGGAGTGGTGTGTGCGACTGCTGTCATTTCAGCCACTTCAGCAACATCAGGCTCTTCTAGTAGTTCGTATCCTGTTTCAGTAAATGGGCTCCAGGTTGTTTCTGGTTCGTGTGCTGCTGCTAAACGAGCTTTCTCTTCTTCTTCTTCAGCTCGTATCTTTCGCTGTCGAATTTTTTCTTTTAGTTCAGTGTTTTCAGCAGTAAACATGCTTCCAGTTTTTGAGGTAGCCTTTTGAATGACGCCTTTGCGACGGCTGGCATCTGGTACTGAATACGTTGGAGTAGCTTTCTTTCGGGGTTTTACCAACCCCGCAAACCATCCTCGTAAGGATTTTGCGATAGCTGGGAACAAGTGGAATTGTTTTTTCTTTGTGTCAGTAATGACTTTTGCGTCGTATCCAATGTTTACTCGGGGCGCGTTTTGTATGGCAGAGGACTTTTTTCCAATCACCTTCGTTGGGATTGGTTTCGCTATTTGTTGAGTTTCAGTATTTTTTTGGATAGCAGCTACTGCATCCTGCAGTTCGTGAAAGGCTGGGATTTTGGTAGGTTCAGGTGTTGGAGCAACTGGAATAACCTCAACAACTGGTTTCACTTCTGGAGTTGGGGGAACTTCTTTTTTAGGTTCAGGTTTTCGGGTGACAGTTTCACTTGGTCCTTTTGCCATTTGAATAACCTCGGGCTCAGATTTTTGACTAGAAGTGACAACTGGTTTTTCACCACGTTTTTCACGCTGGGCGTTGAGGTCTTGCGCAAAAGTGCGGATTTTTGATTGGGTTTTTTTCGGAGCGTCTGGCATTGCTATTAGTATCGCATGAATTCTTAATAAATGCGGCTAGTTTTTCACCGAATTTACTCTTTTGGTTGGGGCCCAAACCCTCGGTTTTTTGCAAAATCTGGGTCGATTTGTTTAATTGAAAGGCCGATTTTACCATCTTCCACCTTAGAAACAACTACCGGAACCACCTCCCCTTCTTTTAAAAGCCCCTCCACTGTTTCAATTCTAAATGGTGCTACTTCGGAAATATGGATAAGTCCTTCGTTGTGAGCATCTAGTTTAGCAAATGCGCCAAAGGTCGTTAGTTTCACAATTGTTACATCAAGCTTTTCTCCCACCTCGTATACTTTGGTGAGGAGTCGGATACGTTCTGCTGCAACTTCAGCTGTACCGTTTTTACCGGTAATAAAGACAGTGCCGTCTTCTTCAATATTTATTTCTTCCACACCAGTGTCGTCTTTGATGCCGTTGATGGTCTTTCCGCCACCACCAATCACTAAACCAATTTGTTCAGGGCGGATTTGTAACACAATAATTTGTGGCGCGCGCGGGGAAATAGTTGCTCTGGGCTGTGCGATTTCGGCAGTCATTGTTTCTAGTATGTGGAGTCGAGCAACTCGTGCTTTTTCTAAAGCCTCAGTCAGAATGTGTAGCGGTACTCCGTCCACTTTTACATCCATTTGAATTGCCGTCACACCTTCAGTTGTTCCAGCGACTTTAAAGTCCATGTCGCCAAATTCATCTTCGGGTCCTTGGATGTCAGTGAGTACTGCGTACTTGTCTCCCGCAATCATCACACCTGAGGCAATGCCTGCTACCGGTCGAGTAATAGGCACTCCCCCGTCCATCAACGCGAGAATTGAACCACAGACTGAGCCCATTGAGCTGGAGCCATTACTTGAGAGTGTTTCTGAAACCAGTCGAATGGTGTACGGGAATTCTGACTGTGGCGGAATGACTGGTAGCAATGCTTTTTCTGCCAGTGCCCCATGACCAATCATCCGCCGGTTGAAGCCACCAACTCGGCCTGTTTCACCGACTGAAAACGGTGGGAAGTTGTAATGATGAATGAATCGCTTTTTGTAATCTTGTGATTCGATTGAATCAATTAGCTGAGCTGAGTCTGGTCCGCCAAGCGTGAGGGCTGAAAAGATGTGTGTGCCGCCACGATAAAAAATACCTGAACCGTGCAGTACCGGAGAAACTCCACCGGCTTGAGCAAACAGTTCTCGCACATCGTCCATGCCTCGTCCGTCAGCTCGTTTGTTTTCCTCGATAGCTCCACGATGTAATTCCTCATCAATTTTTTCTTCGAAGTACTCACTGGCAATACTTTCATCGAGCTCAGCTTCCGTAACTGCAATCAAAAAATCTTTTTTCACTTCATATATATGTTCTTTTCCAGCAGTGTTTGAAAAAAGCGTTTGAGAAAGTTTTTCTTGAAAACTATTTTCAAATAAAGCACTCAGCTCGGTAGGAATTTCGACAGTTGGTTCTGGTTGTTTTTCTCTTCCGAGTTGTGCAACAATTTCCTTTTGCCAATTCTCTAGTTGTTGGTGAATTGCTACTGATGCTTCAAGGGTGGAGGTGATGGCAGTTTCACTAATTTCACATGCTGCTGTTTCTACCATGTTAATGGTTTGGTCTTTCCCACACGCCAGCACTTCAAAATCAAGTAGGCCTTCGGCTCGGTCTATGTACGATGGATTGATGATAATTTCTTGCGTCTCTTTATTGCGACCAATGCGAACCGCTCCCACTGGTCCGCGCCACGGGATGTCTGAGACAGCGAGTGCTAGTGATGCTCCGATGACTCCTAATACATCCGGGTCTTCATCACCCATCGCCAGAACATTTACAACCACCTGTACATCACGACGGATGTGTTGATTGAAGAGTGGCCGAATGGTTCGGTCGATAATTCGTGCCGAGAGAATTGCCTCATCACTCGGCCGCCCTTCCCGTCGCATAAATCGGCTCCCAAGAATTTTTCCGGCTGCGTAAAACTTTTCTTCAAATTCTACTGACAGTGGAAAATAATTCATGCCAGTGTTTTCACGATTGCTCATGACGGCAGTCACTAAAATAGTTGTCTCTCCGTATTTTAAAAGTACAGAACCATTCGCCTGTTCGGTGAGGTTAGAAAATTCTGCAGTCAGTGTTTTGCCGGCAAGTTCAGTGGTAAAGGTTTGGGTTTTCATTTTGGTTTATTTACTGATGAGTCGAGTGTGATGAGACATTTCATTTCAGACATGAAATATCCTGGTCACACTAAACTCCGAATAACAGATTGAGAATAGCAAAAACCCGCGGTAATCACAAAGTGATTACCGCGGGTTTTTATCTTGTTTTACAAATCGTCGGTATCCGTACCAACAACCTTACTGATTGATTCTTTCAAGTCGGACTTCCCTTTTGAGGGTGGAGAATTCTTTCGTCCATTCTTCTTGTTGTTGTTGGCTTTTCGAGTTGGACGATAGCCAATGAGGAATTTCTTTGGGTCGTCGTCCATGTCGATAAAGTCATCGAGGACTGCTCGTAAGCCAGAAGAAGATGAACGACCAAAGGTGATTGCTTCTACTTGGCAACCGAGACTTTTGACATACTCAACACAAGGAATGAAGTCGCCATCGCCGGTAGCAAGGACAACCGCATCTACTTTGTGAGCAGCTTTAATAGCATCAACTGCCATTCCCACGTCCCAGTCGGCTTTCTTTGCTCCTCCGTAAAAGATTTGTAAATCTTTGGTTTTGATTTCAATTCCCAGCTTCTCCATTGCTTCAAAGAAAGCGGACTCTTCTCCACCTTCGGTGTTTACCACGTATGAAACAGCGCGGATGAGCTTTCGACCTTGTACTGCTGCTTCGACTACAGCGCCGAAGTTTACTTTTGATTTGTATAAATTTTTTGCACTGTGATACAGATTTTGTGTATCAATGATGACCGCGACTCGTTGGTCGGGGTGTCGGATTACTCCCATATATTTTGAATTATTTAAAAATTAGTTTTTGAGAAACGTGTTTCTCTTTTATGTAAAACCTCCGTATACCAACTATAGCAAAGCTATGACGGGAAACAAACAATCGCTTCCAGACTGGAAGCGATTGAATGTGAAACCGGTAAACTTATCGTTTAAGGCCAAGTTTCTTGATGAGCGCCTCGTAGGCCTTTTCATCTTTCCGAGCCAAGTACTTCAGGTGCTTGCGGCGATCTGCCACCATCTGAAGGAGACCTCGCCGTGAGTGAAAATCTTTCTTGTGCTTCCGAAGATGCTGAGAGAGTTCTTCAATTGAACGAGTCAACAGTGCAACTTGAGCTTCTGGTGAACCAGTGTCAGAGTCGTGTCGTTGAGTCTTTTTGACTTCGTTTTCTTTAATTCGCTTAGATAGCATAGGTTTAAAATTAGTTACGCAAGAAGTAGTGTAGATATCCGCTGTTCAACATGAGTGCGGCACCACCATAGTGCGGTCGATAACCTGCGAAGGTTCCTGCTATCATAGCATAATTATCTAAAAAATCAAGGTTCTCAAGAAGCTGTGTAACAACGTTTCGAAATTGGTATACTTGTTTCCATATGCAGCTTGTGGAACTCAAAACCCAATTTTTGGAGTACTTAGAAATCGAACGGGGTAGGAGTGTGAAGACCGTTGAAAACTATGATCGGTACCTCACCCGCTTCCTTGAATTCTCTAAAGCTAAGAAACCGAGCGACTTAACTGAGGAACAAGTGAGAACGTTTCGACTTCATCTTAATCGTCAGCCAGGAACCAAAGTCGGTGGTCGGGTTGAACCCATGAAACGTCGTACACAAAATTACTACCTCATCGCTGTGCGAGCGTTTCTCAAGTATTTACGAAAGCGGGGTGTCGAGTCTTTGAACCCTGAACGGATTGAGTTAGCAAAAGTTCCCGAGCGGTCACTTGATTTGATTTCAGCAAACGAACTAAAGCGACTCATGAGTGCTCCTGATGTGAAGACACTGGAGGGAAAAAGAGATAAAGCAATCTTAGAATTATTTTTCTCAACTGGGTTGCGTATCTCCGAACTGACTGGCCTGTCGATTGATGATGTGGATTTAACTCGTGATGAATTTTCAGTGCGCGGAAAAGGTGACAAGGTGCGAGTGGTCTTTCTCTCGGATACAGCCAAAGACTGCATTCAAGAGTATCTAAAAAATCGAAAGGATTTGGATGATGCATTGTTTGTGCGTTACGGACGGAAAGCAAATGATGGAGGTGAGCTCAGGCTCTCCCCTCGAGCTGTGCAACGTCTCTTAAAAAAATATGCAGCGATGGCGGGTATCACCCGCAAAGTTACTCCGCACGTTCTGCGTCACAGCTTCGCGACTGACTTACTCCAAAATGGAGCAGACCTTCGTTCAGTGCAGGCACTCCTTGGTCACGCCAACATCGCGACTACTCAGGTGTATACTCATGTGACCGACAAACATTTACGAGAAGTACATAAAAAATTCCATGGAAAATAACTCAACCTCACTTACAGTCATTCCAAAAAAGTTTTTGCTCTTGGTCTATCTTGTACTCCCGGTTTTATTTTGTGTGTTTTTGGCTGACGTGTATTTTTTTGATTCAGCTCTTTTGCCGTACATGGGTCTCACCTCAATGGTGTTGCCTCTGTACTTATTATTCTTTGAGCTCCCCCATATTATTGCCAGCTTCTTTGGATTTGCTGATAAAGAATATTTTACCCATTATAAAAAACATCTCCTTTTCTTTTTACCACTGATACTTATCGCTACTTCCATTTTGCTCTATGTGAACTTCTCTCTGGGGGTGACTTTGTATTTAGTGGGAACTGTTTGGCATGGTCTCAAACAACAGACTGGTATTGCACTTATTCTGGGTGCTCGACCAGGTTGGGTGCATACTGCGTGGACACTGATTCCGGTTGTGATTACTAGCTTGGCGTATGTGTATTATATTGTGCCTGAAGTATTCCCGGCTCAGCTGGTTCCGCTTATCTCCCCGATTATTTTGTTAGGAATTGTTTCTTTGTTGATAATAACCAGTATCAAAATGTGGCAATCAGTTCCGAAGGTGAGACTGTATGTTTTGTGTGTGTCTTCCCTCTTTTTCTTTAGCTACATTTTTATTCTTTCCGGCTACATCTTCTTGGCATTTTTTGCCGTCCGGTTTATTCATGACTTAAGTGCGTTTGCGTTTTATGCGACTCATGATCAAAACCGAAATGTGTCTGAAAGAAAAAATTATCTCTATAAACTCTTTTCCTTGGTGCCGTTGCCGGTACTTGTTCTCACGCCTGTCTTAGCGGTTGGATTCGCCTACCTTACTCGAATCAGTACAGATGGTTTAGCGATTGGTTACGTCGCCTTGGTATTGATGGGTATGTCTCATTACTATCTCGAGAGTATTATGTGGAAGCGCGACACACCCCATCGAAAATATATTTCAGTTCAGTAGTGGTCTCTATAAAAAATGCACCCCAGCGCGAACGCTGGGGTGAAGTATTTTCAGGTGAGCGCGTCGGCACACCCTTGGTCGATGGCCCGAGTCAGGCTCGAGTTTGCACCTGCAGGATACACGGCCCAACCAGCTTCTTTGACGCCATCACGGCGCCTGAAGGAAGTCAAAGCCAAGACTTCAGCCAGTCCGGCCTCGTCGGCCTGAGCGTTTGCCACGCATAGTGGTACCAGGGCCGCAACGGTGGCATCGGTGGCTGCTTTTTGAGCTTGCTCTGCTGCACTTCCTCCGGAGACGAATCCGAATCCAAATGACAGTAGTGCCATGCCGACGACGACACCGCCGATAAACGGCCAAGCCCACAGTTTCAGTTTGTCTATCATCGTACTCTTCCCTTCCAAAGTGAAGCTGCCAGGATAGGAGCTTCTAATATTTGAGTATACCTAAATGAGAAATAAAATCTCTTGCTCTTTTGAGTTAGTCTGGCGTATGTATATTTTGCTAAATAAAAACCGCGCAACCATCTAGGCTGCGCGGTTTTTATTTTCCCTTTATTCCCGATAGAGTTCCAAAGTCGCTTTTGTGCCAGCGATGTTTCGCGTCCATTCGATACTGTCTCGCGTTTCAAGTTCGACTGTTACGGCTGGGATACCAATAGAAGCTAACCAACCTTCCGCATCTCCCGTAATTGGGTAAGCGGTAAAAGCTGGAACAGCACCGTAGTTTCCAGCTAGTGCATAAGTATTCATGAGCGTGAGTGTGTCGGGAAGTACCCCATTTTCGCATTCCGAAGCATATACATTGTTTGCTTGACTATGCCAAAATATAACCGCCTTGGGAGTAATCTCATTTACGTAATCGCGCAACGCAGCTGCTTCAGGCTCTGAAAAAGGAGCCGTTCCAGCACTAACAGTTTTCCCGCGCCAGCTACTTTCCGGTGCCCATTTACAATCAAAGTTTCGATTGAGGTCGACATTGTTTGCGTTGAAGCGGCCAATTCCTGCAGTATGAATATCAGTATCTGGAATGTCAGCTGCTGAGAATTCCCCTTCAAGTTTGATGGCGGTGTACAGACCATCTGGATTGAGGTTTGGAATAATATGCACCGTAATATTTTCTGGAATGAGTTCTGGTTGATTCTTAAATTCATCAATCATCGCGTACGCTAACAAGATACTATTCCACTCGTACCCGCCATGGATTCCGCCGACAAAGAGCAGGTTCGTATCCCCTGTTCCAAAAGTAAATGATTCGATGGCACGACCCTCAACTGAGGAGCCAATGGTGGTGAGAGTGTTTGTTTCTATTGCCGCTGGTTCAGTTATAACCTCGGGCTCAATGACTTCTACTTGTTCGGGAGTCGTATTGTTGGTCAGTAGCCATACAGCACCGACAGCAAAAAGCACTACTACCAAGAGTAGTAGTGCTTTTTGGTTGTGAGTCAGGTTCGACATTATTTATTTGAGTATTGCTTTAGAACCGCATTCAAACCAGCTTGGTTCTTCACCCGTTCAGTGTCTTGTCGGTCTGTCAGAAGAACACTAATAGCAGGAATGCCTTGCTTTGCCATCCAGTTCACCATATCCCCCGTGATTGCGTACGCATCAAATTCTGCTTCAGCTGGATATCCAGCTGCACTGGCGAAGGTAGCCGCGAGTTCGACTGAAGCATTGCTTGGAGTAGTTGCACATGCAGACGGATATACTTTTCCTTCTGAGGCAAACCAAACAATAGCTGCCTTTACATTATTTCCTTCAACGTAGTCACGTAGTGCCGCTGCTTCAGGTTCTGAGAATGGCTTACTTCCACCACTGACTGTTTGTTGTCTCCAGACTGCTTCTTCAGACCATTCACAATCAAAGTTTCGATTGAGGTCGACATTGTTTGCGTTGAAGCGGCCGGCTGCTCCTGATTTAGCACCTCCGTCTGGATTTAAGTTTGGAATGATGGTAAGTGTAATGTCTTCAGGAATGTCTGATTCGTTTGCTTTGTAGTACTGCACGAATTCATTTGCCAAAGCAGCGGTACTTGGTGCGTCACTTCCGTGCGTTCCTCCGACTAGGAGAATTTCTGTCTCACCATTTCCAAAGTGGTACGCGACTATATCTGTCCCACCCACTGACTGCCCAATAGTTACTTCACTCTCTCGTTCGACAACCATCTCATCCAACGGTACAGCTCCGTCGCCAATTCCTCCGTCTGGTTCTACTGGCATTATGTCAGTTTCTTCGGTTACCACCACCACAGTGTCTTTTGATTGTTGGGTAATAAAGTAGATTCCTCCTGCGATTAATAAAAGCGCTACGATTGTTAAAATAATGTTTTTTGTATTCATATATGTCTATTATAGGAGAAATCAATCACTCTGGCTAATAAGACTATTTTGAGCGCCCAATTAGTATCTGTGGATAACTCACTTTTGTATTTTCTGAAAGGGTATATACTCGTAAGTGAAGTTAGTTCTTCATCTTTTGTTCTTTCGCAGGAAGTCCTGCACCACCACCCCATATTTCGACCCATTGGTCACCCTTTATTTTTTTGCACATAAACGGCCCGATGGGTCTTTTTACGTCTGGACGAATCAAAGGTATGATAGAGGAGTTAACTTATTCAGTAGACAGTAATTTAAATTATGAAAAAAAGTTTTTTACAAAAAACAATTCTTGCTGGTTCGGCCGTTGCACTAGCAATGACTGCACAGTTTGCGTATGCAGCGTACGATGAAGATGATGCACTGGATGCAATCCAGGATGCTGAAGTAGAGATCGAAAAAGCTTTGGACTATCGTGACACTTTGGGTGCAAATGATTTTCGAAACGCAATCGATGAGCTCATCGATGACGCAGAGAAATTGCTCGAAGATGCTGAGAATGCTTTCGAGGATGAAGAGTATGTGGACGCGGTTGAGTTAGCAGAAGAGGCGGAAGATAAGGCAGAAGAGGCTCAAGACTATGAAGATGCTCAGTACGATGACCTGCTTGATGATGCAAAAGATGCTATTGAAGATGCAGAAGATGAGTACGAAGATGCCAAGGAATTAGTTGATGAATATCGAGGTAGTGATAAGGGTCGACTAGAAGGTTGGCTTATTCGAGCAGAGCGCTATCTTGATGATGCAAATGATGCCTTTGATGATGCAAAGGAAGCATTCGATGATGAAGAATTTGACGATGCTGAAGACTATGCAAAAGAAGCTGAAGACTACGCTGAACTCGCTAGTGATACGTTGAGTGAAATCGAAAGCTATATCGAAGATGAAGACGAGTATGAAGATGACGACACATATAAAGATAAGGACAAAGGGCACGGCAATGACGATGATGGATGTGATGAGGATAATCCAGGAAAGAGTAAGGAGTGCGATGATGATTCATATGAATACTCAAAGTCTGATGACAAGAAAGAGAATGAGTTTAAAGACTTTGGAAAGTCTACTGACAGAGAAGAATTGCAAAAACAAATTCAACAATTGCTTGAATTGTTGGTAAAGCTTCTTACACAGCAGATGATGTTGCAACGATAAGTAGCAATATAAAAAACCGCAGCCTTGGCTGCGGTTTTTTTTATATTTACGTTCCCTGTACATCGAGCTCTTCTGGTGAGAAGTCTGCAGCGGTTAGTTTTATACTGTCACCCTTCTTTACTTCTCCCGAGATAATTTTCTGAGCAATCTTTTCTTCAATCACATCCTGCAGTACTCTTTGCATCGGCCGGGCACCATATTCTGGATTGTATCCCTTCTCCACCAAGATATTGAGCAAGTCAGCTCCGACACTAATTTCATAACCCTTCTCCTTGACTCGTGCATGGAGTCCTCCCAACATCAGTTCTGCTACTTCCGTCTGCTGTCCAACTGAGAGTGGTTCAAAAATAATAGTGCTATCAAATCGGTTAATAAGCTCTGGTCGATAGATTCCATCGCGCACAATGCTATCGATGATTTCTTGTGCGAGGGCTGACAATTCTTTTCGTTGCTGGACTGTGCGCAAGATTAATTTACTGCCAGCGTTTGAGGTAGCAATGATTATAGTGTTGCGGGCGTTTACTCTGGTGCCTCGACTGTCAGTAAACATTCCTTCATCAAGTACTTGCAAGAAAATGTCATGTACTGGCTGCCGGGCTTTTTCAAACTCATCGAGCAGAATCACAGAGTAGGGATGTTCGCGAAGCATAGTTGGCAGTATGCCAGCCGTTTCCCCGTCACCAATCAATTTCTCAAGAGCGTCATCACCACTAAACTCAGACATGTCGATTCGTTGCATCTTCCCCTCCCCGCCAAAGAAAATATTGGCTAAGGCTTTCGCTGTTTCTGTTTTACCAACTCCAGTTGGACCGAGGAATAAGAATGAACCGATTGGTTTTTCAGCTGACTGAATACCAGCTCGTGCTCGACGCATGGTTCTTGCGATTGCGCTCAAAGCCGCTTCCTGTCCGATGACTTGTTGATGAAGTTTGTCTTCAAGGTGTAAGAGCATATCTCGTTCACTGTCTTGAATTGGACCTGCTGGCACCCCAGTCTTCTCGCTCACAATTTGGTAGACAAAGTCTTCAGTGATAACAGCAGTTTTTCGTTGACTCGCAGCAGATGCTACGTCGACTAATAATTCGATAGCTTTGTCTGGCATGACTCCCTCTACTATGTATCTGTCAGCGGCAACTGAAATCGCATTCAGTCCTGAATACGTAAACAGTGTTTTGTACTTTGCTTCGTTATTCAAAGCAATACTCTGTAGTAGCCGAGTGGTTGATTCTAAGCTCGGCTTGTCAATGAGGATTTCTTCAAACCGTCGCGCAAAGGCACCAAGGGTTTCTAGGTGCGTATGATAGGCTCCCGGAGTATCGGTAGCGATGACATGAATTTGCGGAATCGACAGGTATTGGTCAATGAGTTCAGGAATAAAGACCCCCATACTTTCAGCTTCTCGAATAAAGGTGCTGAGGTTTTCAATAACAATAATAATGTTCCCCGCTCGGGTTGCTTCATCAAACATTCCTAAAATCGTGAGTTCAAGTTCTTGCTTATCTTTGTGGGTTGCGAAGAGACGATTTGTATCGAGAACAATCATTTGTTGGCCAGCGATGGCATCGATTGACTTCCCTGTTTGCATCCGCTTCTGCACTTCCATGACAAGGTCAATTTTTCCTACTCCAGCTTCGCCAATAATGAGTACGTTTGAAGACTGTGCTCGTGCGAGGGATGCTTCAATTTGAATAATCTTTTCCTGCGCAAATGGAGTGTCTGCACTTAAGGTAGAAAAGACGGCACTGGTTCTAATGTCACGCGAGAATTTGTCGAGTAAATACGCTGTTCCGTATGCCCATTCACGACCAATACCTTTTGTTTGAGATAAGTTATCTTTACTCCACCATCGAGCTTTGCGCTTTTGTTGATGATTTGTTCCAATCACCCACCGGAGTGAACCGATAAAGGTCTCTTCTTGAATCCCAGCGTGTTCAAACATTAATTTAAACCCTAAGTCATGTTTCAGCAGGTATTTACCAAGGCCAATCAAACTAAAGATTTCTTCTTCGGGAAGGATTACCATTTCAGCGGTGATTTGTTGTCGTGCACTGCGGAGGTATTCATCAATAGCAGTTTGAGAAAGACCAGCGCGAAAGAGCGAGATTGAGCCTAGTAGTGAGGTGCAAAAAGCTTCGGCCACATCATGATGATTTTTTAGGACTACCTCAGCAACATCGTACGTAGCACCTGAAGCCGGCCGACTATCAATCCCAAGAATTGAATTGAGGCCCCGGAAATAAAAACTATTATGATAAGAAAAAACCAACATTTGCTCTAACCAAAGAGCAAGGGCAATACACATTACTCCAAGTAGCGATTGAGTGTAGATACCAGCCAGGAAAAAACTGCTCACCGCGTATCCCGCTCCGGCAAGGGTAAATACAATAAATAAAAATGTGCGCACTCCAGATAGGGTATTACGCCCCATTACACTGGTGAGTTTAATAGCTGATTTGTATTGTTTGATGTTGTCTCCAAGAGTGTCCATATAATATGTATGATTATGCAACCAAGAGAGTAATACCAAACCCAAGCAAGCTGATAATAACCAGAGGTGCAACTGCCCAAAATACAAAGGTGGCGATACCGCCAATCAATACAACGCTCAGGCTCACGAGACCGATAAAGATAACAACCGTCCGCATAATCGCACCTACAATTCGTGACAAGATACCGATAATGATGTAACCAGCCAGGTCCTCTAAATTCCACTTGTCTCCCCTTCCTTCCGTCATCCGTTTCCAGGGAGAGAACCAAGAAAGCATGAGTTGTGGAAGGGAGAAGAATTTGACGACAAACCAAATCAGATTACTCCAGACATGAAACATCTCAACCCAGGCGCGAGTGTAGTGCCAAAGTAAGTAGTGATGCAGCATCGAGAGAAAGAGCATAGTGACTTTAGTATATCAAGAAAATAAAAAACAATTGTCATGTCCGTTGAGTATTGACAGTTGTCCATACTCAACTAGAGTGGTGAAAGAGTTGAACTTTCACAATAATAGGAGGAGCAAATGCTCACCATTGGTTTAACTGGCGGTATTGCCTGTGGTAAATCTACAGTGCTACAAGCTTTGCGTGCTTACCCATCCATTGAAATCATTTCAACTGATGATTTGGCAAAAGAAATTCTGTCACGTACCTCAAGCAAAACAACGCTCGTCTCCCTTTTTGGGGAAGAGGTTCTAATGCCATCTGGAGTAGATTTTGCTCATATAGCAAAGCATATTTTTTCAGAGCCACACGTTCGATTTGCTTTGGAATCTTTTGTTCACCCGCTGGTGTGGCAAGAGGTCGAAGAGAGAAAGAAAACCTCAACAAAATCTAT
Organism: uncultured Candidatus Saccharibacteria bacterium; assembly: GCA_964351645.1. Taxonomy (GTDB): domain Bacteria; phylum Patescibacteriota; class Minisyncoccia; order Phycocordibacterales; family UBA918; genus OLB19. The sequence goes on from CAYGOP010000002.1 coordinate 24,132, forward strand.
GCTCATAGTGGAGTCTGCGATTTTGTATGAAGTATCTGCGCAAGACAAGTTTGATTGCGTGGTGGTGGTTTCGTGCGGTGAGTCAGAACAACGTCGTCGAATGCAGGTAGATAGAAACATGAGTCAACAACAGATTGACGCCCGGCTTTCGACCCAATTTCCTTTGTCAGACAAGGTGGCTCGCGCTGACTATGTCTTGGACACAGAGTGTGACTTCACTGGGTTACAAAAGCGAACTACGGTTCTTTATGAGCACTTACAACAAGAATCAAACAGGAGACAACAATGAAACGTGCAGTCTATGCAGGAACGTTTGACCCAGTGACCAATGGTCATCTGTGGGTGATAAAAGAAGCGGCTGGTTTGTTTGATGAGTTGTTTGTTTCTATCGGAATCAATCCCGACAAGCGAACGATGTTTACCATTGAACAACGGCTTGAGATGTTGCAGGAGTCCTTGCTCGGATGTCTAAACGTACAGTTCACCTCATTTGAAAACCAGTATTTGGTTGACTACGCCAATGACATTGGTGCGCAATACATGATTCGTGGCATTCGAAATATTCAAGATTTCGGCTATGAGCAGGTGTTGCGAAACATCAATGCTGACAAGGCTCCAGAAGTGACTACCTTGTACATGATGCCACCCAGAGAGTTGGGTGAAGTAAGTTCGAGTATGGTAAAAGGTTTGATTGGGCCAGTTGGTTGGAGAGACCTCGTGGGCAGGTATGTTCCTGCTCCCGTCATGAAAGCATTCTTGGAAAGGAACTAAGATGACTACTGCGACTATGATTTCTGCTGAGATGACAATCCGCTGGAAGCGTATCTTTGACGGTACCGTTCCAGATGAGCAAATCATCAAAGCTACAGGAGAGTTGTTGTGGAAATATCAGCAACCAAATCGACACTATCACACATTGGTTCATGTGAATTCTGTTCATGAGGAACTGCGAAGAGTAGCTGGTGACTTAGATGATATCGACGGAGTTGCCTTGGCGACGGATGTTCATGATGCTATCCAAGAACCCAAGGTGGGTGGTGATGAAAAAAACAGTCTAAAGTGGATGCAAACCACTCTAGAAATGTTTGGCCATGATGATGAACTATTTCCGTCGCTCGCTCCGTGTGTGATGGCTACTGTTCATGCACATGACGGTCCTCCAGATTGCCGTGATGCTCAGTACTTCGCGGATGCAGATCTGGCTATTCTGGGAAAAGACGGAAATGAGTACAATCGCTATGCCTTGCAAGTGCGTAAAGAATACAGCTGGGTTCCTGTTTCCTTGTACACCGCTGGGCGAAGTAAACTTCTGCAAGGGTTCTTAGGGAGGAAGCGTTTGTATTGGACAGAGTTCTTTCAAGACAGCTACGAAACCACAGCACGTGAAAATATTGCCCACGAAATTGAGTGGTTGAGTAGATGACACAAAATGCGCGGACCAGTCTCTGGTCCGCGCTTTTCTTTTATAGAGTGTGGGTTCACCCTTTTTTATACAGGGAAAGCTTCATGCGGTTTTCGGCAACGCGCATAAGGAGTCGAGCATTGAGCCCTTCAGAAGCTTCGCCCAAACTGGAGGCAATCAGTGCCGAGTCATCAAGATACTTCCCAATGCGGGCCCGATTCCACATGGCTGGAAACGCCTTGAGGTTGGAAACCCGGTCGGCCAGTTTGACCGCTCGAATCATTCTCGGGGCCTTCTCCAGTCGAACGAGGTTTTCGGCTAGTTGCTCAGACTGAGGAACGTCATCGTTCTTAGTCAAGAACTGCACCCCGATAGCAATCTCTGGCCCGAATGCTTTGAGAATATCCTTTTCAGAAACCGGACAATCCTCGACCACATCGTGCAAAATCGCAATGACGCTGGCTACCCTGATTTCGTCTTCAGACAAACCAGAGTAGTAGATGACCTCGTTGGCGACATCAATCGGGTGAAAGATGTACGGTATGAACTCATTTCCCTTCCTGACTTGGTCAGCGTGTGCATCAGTTGCAAACTTGATTGCTCGGTTGATAAGCGTATTGCGCCCTTTGATATATTGAGCCATGAGATTTCCTTTCTGTTATTCGCTAAGCACTGCTTTGATGTTTCCGCTGTGCCAGATGCCTTTTCCTTTAAACTCATTTCCTGAAAGGTTTTGAGCTTGTTGGAGAAGTGTTTGGTAGAGTTCTTCACTGACCTCCACTTCACTTTGATTTCGGTCTGGTGCAATGTACCAGTCTTGGACTGCGTCCGGCATTGATGCCCAGTACGCAGAGTTGAACTGTTCCATATCTTCTCTGCTGAGATGCAGAGTATGTGACCAAGGTTTTTGACCCCAGCCTCTCTCGAATTCGGTCCAGCTTTGACGAATCACACGGCGTGTCATTGCTCGCTCCTTTCTATAATGTGATGAACTTCTGCATTGAGTATGCTGTAGTATTAATATTTAGTCATTAATATATACATATTTTGTAATAAAAGTATAAATATTAGTAATATAGTGATATAAATAAAGAACATTTAAAATGTAATATTTACTTACAAATGGACACATTCGAACTCATTCATCAAACAGGGCTGACAAAAAAAGAATCAGCGGTGTATGCATCGCTGATTGATAATGGTCAGCAGTCACTGTCTGATTTGCATCGCACCACTCAAATTAACCGCCCTGCCCTGTATGAAATAATTCCTCGACTTGAGCGAAAAAAACTAGTAAGTAAAGTGAAAGTAAAAAACCGGTATCAGTACATTGCTGAATCTCCCCAACGGTTGCTAGAGGAATATACTGAAAAAGTTACCAAACAAAAGAAAGGTTTGAGTGAATTAGCAGAACAGTTTGAAACGAGCGGAAACGAGCGACCAAGGGTGAAGTATTTTGAGGGTGAGCAGGGAATGGATTTTGTATTTGATGACGTAATTTATACATTGCCAGTTGGTGCCGAATTTTATCGATACTCAGCGCGACATGATGTAAGAACAAAACGGTTTGAAAATACCTACTATGCAAAAAACCGTGATAAAAGAAAAATTGAACGATTGGTTATTACCAGCGCCAGTAAAGCAAAAGGAAAAGCACCCAAGTTAGAACGCTCAGTGCGAGCCATTCCAGAAGAATTTGATTTATTTGAGGATAATATTTCCTTGCTCATTTATGGTCCTAAGACTGCTTATATAGACTACAGTTCAAAAACTTCTTTTATTATTGAGTCAGACAAAATAGCCCGATTTCAGCATAAGTTATTTCGGTTGTTATGGAAGAAGCTGTCTTAAAGAAGTGAATTACAAAAACAAAAGGTCCGCGAGACTTTCGTCTCGCGGACCTTTTGTTTTTTGTTGCGTAGATTACGCAGCAGCTTCGTCTTCTGAAGCGTCGTCAGCTGCAGGTGTTGCAGCTCCGTCAGCCTTTTGTACATTTGCGGCAGCAGGACCTTTTGGACCTTCTTCCATTTCAAATGTCACCATGTCTCCCTCGTTTAGACTATCGAAATCGATGTCTACGAGTGCTGAAGCGTGGAAGAATACATCCTTGTCTCCATCAACTGGCTTGATAAATCCGTAACCTTCGTCACGCTTTCGTACGATTGAACCTTTCATGATTTTTTTCTTTGCTACTTATAACTACAAAACTTCACTTCACTTGACCTTCACGGTGATTGAGGAGCTCGTTTCGTTGCATGCATTAAAGCACACTCATATATAAATACAAGTTTGTTTTCTCAACAAAAAGAAAGGCACGCATGAAGTGTATGCGTGCCTACGGCTATTTGAATTGGTCGGCTGCCACCTTGAAAAAGTTAGCAATGATTTTAAGAAATGGTCTGAGAACTTTCTTTATCATTTTTTTCCAGATTTTGTTCACCTGGGAAAAGCCTTTTCCTTGGGCGAATACCAGCGCGATACCAAGAGAAAGAAGGTACGCGGCAGCGGCCAACTGAACGAGCTGAATGAGCATGAGTCCTCCTGTGCTATTAATATTATAGCACAATAATTTAAATAAATCAATATTAGAAACAATTTCTACTCAGAATATGTGTGATATATTCACGAAAGAAATTGTAACTAAAAAGGAACCACTATGTTGCACACACAGTACTTCACTGTTTCGCAGTTGATGCGCTTACAGCGCGCAACTACGTACGAACAGTTAGCTGAGATTGCCCTTTCTCAGCTTCGCATAATGAACGAACATTCTCTTACCCGACCAGGCATTGTTTGTGGTCCTATTTCAAACGGTGGTTTGGGTAGCAAAGAGCTCAACATCGCTCACTTTGAGATGGTGGTCAATGAGTTTGTGGCTCGAAAGCATGGCAATTTCTTCAGCCAGATTCCATTTGAGGAAGCTCTCTGGAGAGTCCAAGCTCTGCTGGCTGAGAGCGACAAAACAGTCTATCCCAAAGGTGCAGGTAACCCACTTCTGGAAGGATTCTATCGTCCTATTTTTGAGTCGGGCCTGATTGGTTCTATGTACTTTATCAAAGGGTGGGAATCCTCTGATGGCGCTCGGTGGGAGCATGCGCTAGCGATACTGCTTGGTATTTCCATTTTCTACCTTGATGAAAAACTGGCTATTACCCCTCGTTCTCGCTTGTAAATTGAAAACGGGCGCATATTTTTAATATGCGCCCGTATTTGTTTGACTAGTTGTCTACCGGTCTCAGATAATCTGGTCTTTTTGGTTTATTTACCGGTAGTGGGTCAATGTACGGCGTCCAGTCAGCAATCACTTCTGCATCAATATGTAGGACGGCAGGAGGACCCGTCATTCTCCATCCAGCCTCATATTCTTCAGTAGTTTCAAATGCGTCACAGATGACACTCGCTGCCTCATGTTTACTGATAGCATTCTTCACTATTTGCAACATGGGTTGAAAGTCCCACGTTTCATCCTCCTCGTCTTCGTTAATCAGTCTGGTCAGCGACCAGCTAACGGCAAATACTCCCATAACGTGCTCCTTCTGCTGTTTCGTAATGTACCCATCGCCGGAGATGTCGTCAAGCAAAAGCCCTGCGACTCGCAGGGCTTTTGCTTAAAAGTCTTTTGTTTCGTTGTCGACAAGTGGAATAAATTCAATTCCTTTCTCTTTCAGTTGCCCGGCGAATAACCCGTGCGTTAAAGCAATGCCAGGTTCACTCAGCACCGCATCATGAACAGGGAAAGCTCGCTTGGGGTTTACTGCGTATGCGTATTTGATTGCGTCAGCGGCTTTGCACCACGGACCAGCTACTGGTAAGGCAAGTATATCAACCTCTTTTTTTGGTTCCGTGTACGCATCTCCGGGATAGAAGAGGGTTCCAGCAATAAAATAACCAGTATTTTGTACTTGCCCATACTCACCAATGATTTCAGCATGTGTACCATCGAAAGCTTCCAAGGCAATACCATCTTTTTCAGTCTGACTTTTTCCTTCGAGGATTTCAAATGCTACACCTAGCTCGGCCAAGATTTCCCCGACACTGGTGTTGGTCACCACCTCTGCTTCTGGATTATTCTTCAAAATAGCCTGCAGTGACTCACTATGTAGGTGGTCTGCGTGTTCGTGAGTAATGAGAATAATATCGATATCAGTTACTGTATTTTGAGAAGTACTAAACCGACCAGGGTCCGTGAGGATTCTTTTTCCGTCTACTTCAATAAGTAAACAACATTGTCCAAATTTTGTGATTTTCATATTAACTTGTTTGTTTTACTACCCATTTACTATACGTGTCTGCCATCTGCTCAAAACTGTGTTGGTTGGTGGTAATTTTTTTGGTGCCGTGCACCATGGTTATGTGAGCTTGAAGATTAATTGGTTTGTTCGAAATACGTTTTTTTTCTAAAAAGGCAATTCGTTTTTTGGCTCGATTGATAACTTTTTCAGGCGGAAGGTTAATCTCTTGAATAATTGCCTTACTCGATAGTTTTTTCCCAGTCGCTTCTTTTACCGATTCTTTAAAGTTCTTACTACTTCCCCATTTCCAAGTTACTGCCATTTCTTTTCCGATATTCTTATTGTCTACAATCGAACCGTATTTCTGGTAGAAGTACTCTCTCCATTGTGCGAGCGCAACTTCAGCCAGTCCGTATCCGTGATATGCACATGAACTTTCCCAGGAATAAATATGTGGAATTTGTAATGCCCAAAGTGAATCTCCATCTTGGTCAAAAAAACGACGATAGTTTTTCTTGGCAAGTTTTATAATGTTCTCTGCAGTGGGCTTTTTAAGTTCGTATACTTCACGTTCAAATTGACACACAAAGACAATGCCGAGGATTCTGGTTGGCTTTAGTAGATTTAGAGCTTTTTCTTTGCGCGCAAATAGTTCAAAAGGATAGGCTTCTCCTTGGGTATTTTTTGCATAACGTACTTTCCACTCCGGGCTGGCAAATAGCGTGTCGATGAACATACTATGTGTTTCTGCCCACGCTGCAGTCATGGGAGCATATTCGTGATTCAGACAGACTTCTTTTTGCGTAGTATTGAGCAGGTGTGCCGCATGCCCGCCTTCATGAAAGAGCGTATTGTAGCCAGTAAATCCTGAGCCAACTTGGTCTGGCACAACAGTACACGTAAAGTTTGCTGATGCTGGCAGTCTCTTCCCTTTCTCATACCGCACTAACTCTGGCCAGTGGCAGAATCCATTATTGTACTTTCCTGCCCGGTCGAGTAAATCGAGTTTCAGGCTTCCGCCTTGGAATTGAATGCCAAGCTCAGAAAATGACCTACCCCACCGCTGGACTGCTTGGTCAAACTGAAAATACGGATCCTCTTCCTTAGTGAAGTCACCGGTCATTTTATAGGCAAAATTCCAGGGTTTTCGCAGGCCAGGGATTTGTTTCGCAAGCGTGCGGATTTTGGCGAAATGTCCAGTTGTTTTTTGAGCTATGTCATCAAATAACGAAAAGAGCTCGTCTTTGGTCATTTTGTCTTCGTGTTGGAGCTTGTAATCGTAAAAATCCGTATAGCCAAGCAGTTGAGCAAATTGATTTCGAAGCGTAACCAGCTCGACATACTCTTTAATATTGGAAAGAGCGAGTTTTTCAGTTGCGTCAAAACAGGCTTTGCGAATCTTTTTGTCTTCATGGGTGCGCATAAGAGTGCGCATCTTCAATACGGAAGCTGGGACGAACTGCTTACTCTTCGGGTCAATATATCCTTCTTTTTGGACAGCTCGCTTCTGTTGGATAGTTGATTCAAGGGAGTCGATAGTGCTTTTAAGCTTCTTTGCTTCAGCTGGCATTTGGTACTGTTCAAAAAAACGAACCCACACCAGTAAGCGATTTCTTAGATTTTGGTTTTTTGCAGTGCTGAATAATTCTTTTGTCTGCGCCAATAACGTTTCACTGCTTCGAAATGCGTCGAGTTTTGCTTGGGCTGAATCTTTTTCTTTGGAGACGGATTTGTTTCCCATGTAAGAATCCCAGAATAAAGATTCATAACGGGTGTGAAGTGTTGCATAGTCGTGGTTGAGTTTTTCAAGAAAAGCAGTAGCAGTGGGCATTTTATCTAAAAGTAAAATGAATAATCTTCACTTCTGTGTTGGAGCCAACCGTTTGCCCGTAATACGATTGATAGGTGTTATACATTTCTTCTTCTGAGTCGAATCGTTCGTGTCCCTCCCAGTCCGATTCTTCCAGTGTACCAAGAGTTTTGATTTTCAGGTTAGTGATTTTTCCAGTTCCGAATACTTCTTTTGTTTGCTTGTTCACAAATTCAATACTGTCACCCACAGTAAGGTTTTTGTCGTCAAATAGTCGCCAAGTGGCTGTTTTTTCACCAGCCAAGATTTGCTCGCATAAGTGAGGTTTAAATTTTATGGTTTTCATACGGCTAAAAAACTAAGGTTGGTTCAGTAGACTCTGTCACAAACCCACCTAGAATTACCGGCGTGCTGTGTGCGAAGCCAACTTTTCCGTTTGCATCAACTACAATTAATCCACCCAGACCTTTCACTTTTTTTACTAAGAAGTCGATGCCAACATCAGCAGCTTTTTGTGCATCAATCTCGTTGTATCGCATCCATTCAGCAGCGTGCTTTGAAATAGTGGTGCGGATAAACTGTTCGCCATACCCAGTAGCTGAAATAGCACATAGTCCATTTTCGGCAAATACACCTGCTCCAACAATTGGTGAGTCACCAACTCGGCCAAATTTTTTGTTAACAATTCCCCCCGTAGAAGTAGCGGCCGCCAAGTTCCCTTCGTTATCTAAAACTACTGCCCCAACGGTTCCAAGCTTTTCTTCTTTAGTATCGCTGTGATCAAGCACAATCTTCCCTTCTTTCTTGGCCTCTTCTAGTTGTTTTGCTCGAGTCTCAGTCACAAAGTATTCGTTTGGTTCAAAACTCACCCCTACTTCATTCGCGAATTCACGCACACCTTCTCCAATTAACATCACATGCGGACTATTTGTAATTACTTTCCGAGCCAAAGAAATTGGATTTTTAATCCCTTGGGCAGCTGCAATCGCTCCTGCTTCCAAGTCTCGACCATCCATTATAGCCGCGTCACATTCAACGATTCCTTTCGCATTAAGCACTCCACCTTTTCCAGCATTAAAAATAGGGTCGTCTTCGAGTTTGTTTACTGCCGTTTCGGCCAGATCCATAGCGCTAAGGCCAGTTTCAGCTAAAACTTTTAATTCACTTAAGATACGAGTAATACTGGCTTGGTATGCAGACACGTCGTCGAGCGCTCCCGCTCCTCCGTGAATAGCAATGGAATATGTGTTCATCTCCCTATAGTACACAAATATATGTATATATGAAAAGAGCGGCCACTAGTGTGGCCGCTCTTTGGGTTGGTGCTGTTTCAGCAGTACCGTTTTCTGAAAGTGCTCAGGAGAGACTCTCGTTGTTCGGGTGTTCCGATAACGAGCAAGCCGAGCTTGTGGGCAACAACGGTTCCCCAGTTGATGATGACGATACCAGTGCCATGACTCGGATTGTATTCCCAGTCACCAGCATTTCGGAACAAAAAGTCAAAGTTGGCGTGGCGTGGTTTTACGTACTGCCCTTCCCACGCTTTGGCTTTCAGACGCTCAGCCGGATGGCTGTAGTAGCTGGCACCATTCCACCGAGGGTTGGTTTCAATAAACAGTGCCCCGCGAGTTGGGGCTACCGCCACATCGTAAGCCCAGGTGCGTTTCATTCCTCGTTCAAACATGGCAACAGCCAGCTTATCAGCCAGTGGTTGGACGACATCAACATCAATTCCAGCGGGAAAGATGTTTCCGTTGTGTACATTTCCGTCCAGTTTTTGCAAGGTGAGCGGTCCATGATGGCGGTCTCCCCCAACTTCCGTGTATTGGATGTTGTAGAAGCCAGTTTCCGGAGGCAAGCCTTCTTGAATTTGGAAAGCGTCAGGCATTTTGCTGATTGCTGCCTTGAGTTCTTCGTCATTTTCACAACGAATTACGTGCATGCCAGAAGCCGAAACTGCTGCTTTGACATACACTGGGAATCCTTTGCCTGGCAGTGCCCCATCGTATTCAGCATATGCTCCTGCTGAATTAAAAAGAACGGTGCCGGGTGTCGGGACCCCCATCAGGTGACAAAACTCGATGAATTTGTTTTTGTTGTTCAAATCATCGGCCAGCCGAGCGAATGGCTCGTCAGGTGCTACTGCATGAGCAGCCGCACCAAAGTGAAAAGCATCCATTTCATGTTCAGGATACTTAAGCGCAACTTCCCAGTCTTCGTCAAACACGAACTGATCAGCCACTTTAAGACCAATACGTTCGTAGTGAGCAATGATTTTGTCGAGCAAGCGCCTGTCAGCAAGAGCTGGCGGCATCATGATGATGTCACCAGGATAGCTTGACGCAAGCACCCGGGCGCCATACATATCGACTCCAGGTACGCCGTTCAGCAAGTCGCCTGGATATGCGTCCAAAACATTGTGACGCATCAATTTTTGTGGGCGACCACGATACGCTTCGTTCCCACCAGGGATTGGATAGGCTGCCATAGGATAATTCTCCTGTTTGTGTGAAAGATCTACAGGTCGTCTTCGTGTGAAGTCCTGCTGCTCGCGAATTATAGGTTTGTGACCAGTAGCTCGCTTATGGCTAAATATAGAGATATTTCTCCAAACGTCAATATAAAAAGGTCGCGTATAACTGCGCGACCCTGTGATGTTACGCGGCAATTTGCCGCAGGTGGTTGTACCCAGCTTTCCAGCCAGATGTTCGATGTACCAACTGGTGCACATTTCCGCCCTCATTCCATGGCCGGCTCGGCATAATCACGGGGATGCCAGCAGAAGCGACGTCGTTGGCGTTATGCAGAGCGTCTTCAAACAGTGCGACCACTCCCAGTTGTTTACATACCTCAGACTTCAGACGCCGCTTTTCCGGATGGAGCAAGCTGGCGCTGTTGGTGAAGTGGTAATCAGTGAACACATTTACCCCGTGAGCACTCAACCAATCACAAGTGATATCTGCGAGTGATTCACACCGACTGGTAATCAGGTGTAATTCATAGCGTTTCTCCAGCAATTTGAGTCCGGCAAATGCCCCAGGAATCAAGCGAATACTGTTGTGTCCTCCTTTGTGACAAAAATCTGTTAAATACACGTGCATTTCTGTCATGGGTACTCCGTACACATCTGGAAAGAAAAATGACCGATGCGTTTCATAGGTTACGTTTGTGCCAAGAATTCTGTTCATGTACGGAATGAACGCTTGGTTAAAGTTTGCGACGATATCGTCAAGGTCTACGCCGACTCGTTTCATGGATAGATACTCCCAAAATGACCTATTTACTGTGGCTGAGAGTATCATTGAGCTAATAAATGCACAATATAGAGATATTGGTATACTCAAGAACATGAAAATATACTCATGGAATATGAATGGTATCCGAGCGGTACAAAGAAAGGGTTTGTTAGAGCCATTTATTGAAAAACACCAACCAGATGTACTCTGTATTCAAGAAACCAAGGCTCAGCAAGACCAAGTCGAGGTGGATTTGCCAGAATATGAGGAATACTGGTGTTCAGCAGAGAAAAAAGGCTACTCAGGCACGGCTATATTTACCAAGATTGCGCCAGTTGAGGTAATAAATGGTCTACCTGAAGATATCATTCAAAAATACCAACTCGAAGACTCCTATGGTGACACGACAAAAGAAGGTCGAGTGATGGTGATGGAATTTGAAGGTTTCTATATTAGTACGGTCTACACGCCAAACGCCAAAGATGACTTGTCTCGGATTCCGATGCGTCAGCAGTGGGACCCAGCGTACTTGGAATACATGGACCGACTACAGCAAGACAAACCGGTGATTTTTTGTGGCGATTTTAATGTGGCCCATACTGAACTTGATTTGGCTCGACCAAAACCAAATGTTGGGAAGAAAGGATTCACTGCTGAGGAACGAAGTGGTTTTGATGCCATGATTGAAAAAGGGTTTGTCGATACCTTGCGAATTTTTCATCCTGACACCCCCGAACTATACACTTGGTGGTCGCACTTTGGTGGAGCGCGAGAAAGAAATGTGGGGTGGCGGATTGACTATGTAATGGCATCGCACACCCTTGCTCCGATAATTAAAAACGCCCGCATTCACCCAGATGTTTTAGGTTCCGACCACTGCCCTGTTTCAATTGAGCTAAGTATACAAGCGTAGATTAGGGTTATTTCACAATAGTAGAAACAACACGAAACACAATAAAGTCAAACGTATTTTATAAAAGACAGTTATCCACACTTATACACAGGTCTGTCCTTTACTCTGTCCTTTATAGGACGTATATTATTGGTAGGCCCAGAAAGGGCGAGCAGGAACTTCCAGAGTTTTGTACAGAAGAAATCTTCTGACCAAAACCCTGGAAGTACCCCTTAAAGAGATCTTCCAAAAATCAATTGAGTATTACCTCCCTAGAAGAAATTCTAGAACACTCAAAAACGTTCATAACATCCCACCCCAGAAGTCAGATGAAACTAAAAAACAGATTCATCACAATAAGACTTCAACACAACGAAGAGCTTCGGAAACAGGTTAGTCCATAGAGACGCCATCCAGGGTATTAAGCCCTTGTAAGCTCGCAAAGGCCTGGGAAGTCGGTAGACAAATTAATGATTTGCCTTACGACTCCCCAGGCCTTTTCTTATGCCTGGCTAAATAAAGCTTTGCATGAGCTTTATTTTACAACATGATTTAATGAGTGGTATACTGTGATGACCGATGTTTAACTTTGATTTAATCAAAGAGGATAATTTCCCGGTCGTATCTGGGTTGTTTGGTGAATCAAAAGATGACTGGGTAGGAAACCTAGATGAAGCGTGGCTCCAGGATATTCTTAATACAGAAACCAAAACCGCTTTTATTGTATACACAGAAGCTAAACCGATTGGATATATTCAACTAGAAGAAGAAGTCAAAGATTCCTATGCTTTGGCTATTTTTATTACAAAAGAGTTTCGTGGACAAGGGCTTGGTTCGGAGATACTCAAAAGCTTTATAGAAAGCCGACCGAAAAGTGAAGTATTTAAAGCCTACATTGAAGATACCGATTTTCTCACCAATAGTGCTTTTAGTAGAGCCGGTTTTGAGAAAAGTGGCCCAGCTCCCACCTCGGGATTTTCTGAGTACCTGTACCGTTAATTATTAAAGGACACCGTGTTCTCGGGCTATGTCCTTTAGTGCTTCAGCCTCCTCTAAGGCTTGTTTTTCTTTACCTGCATCGGCTAGAGCTTTTAGCTCATTCTCTGGCAGTTGAAGTAATTCAAGAGCGCGTTTCTCCATGTAGTCTTCAGTGTTTCGTGACGCATCATCTAGCGCTTCTTCAAGGAGTGCATGCAGAACAAAGCCAAGTTTTTTGCCGGGCTTTTCTCCTGATAGTTTCATGATGGTGTCCCCGTTCACTTTTAACATCTTTACGGAGATTGGGTCGCGAAGCGCTTCGTCAACCATGGCTTTGTATTTTCGGAATCGAAATGGTTGTTCTTTCGGCCGTCCGGTTCCGATGCGGTCGCAGACGCGAAGGTTCAGTAAGTTCTCTATGTTCCCTTCTCCAATGCGAGTAATGGTACGGCGGACAGCTGATAGAGTAATTTCTTCAGGGTCTGAGAAAAACATGTGCCACCGAACGAGTGAAACGACATTTTCAATCAGCTCTCGTGAGAGCTTTAGTCGTTCCAGGATTTCTTTGGTCATTCTGGCACCTACTACCTCGTGGCCAAAAAACGTATATTTTTTATTTTTACCACCAGTTCTACGGGTTTTTGGCTTTCCGATGTCATGAAATAGGGCAGCTAGGCGCATTTCAAGGCTAAAATTCTTATCGGCTGCAGCTTGCAGGGTACGCAAAAGGTGCTCGTATACATCAAATGCGTGTATTCCCCCTTGTTCGCAGCCAATTGCTGGTAGGAATTCTGGTAGAAATTCTTCCAGTAAGCCAAGCTTTTCTAGGAAGACAATTCCCTGCATTGGGGCTGCAGATGCCACAATGCGCAAGAATTCTCCAGCTACCCGCTCGGTCGATATACGCTTAATTTGCTTGCTATGTCGGGCAATTGAAGCCATTGTTTCACCCTCAATTACAAAGTCTAGCTCAGCTGCTAACCGCACCGCTCGCATCATCCGTAGTGCGTCTTCAGCAAAGCGCTCGTCCGCATCCCCCACTGTCTTCAAGCGCTTGGCAGTAAGGTCATCAATGCCACCAAATTCGTCGACTAAGTCTTCTGTCGTTACTCGATACGCCAGAGCGTTGACTGTGAAATCACGACGCTTTAGGTCCTCAGTAAGAGATACTCCAAACACCACTGAGTCGGGACGACGGGCGTCACTGTAGGTGCTTTCTGTTCGGTAGGGAGTCACTTCAATTACTTTCAGTGTATCCTCCTCACTTTCGGTTTTTATACCGACTGTTCCAAAGTCGTTATTAAAATAATGTTCAGGAAAGAGCCGTTGGATGTCGTCTGGGTGAGCGTTGGTGGTAAAGTCCCAGTCTTTAGGAGTTTTTCCAAGGAATAAATCACGCGTACACCCACCCACTAAATAAGCTTCAAAACCTGCATTTTCAAGTGTTTCTGCGACTGTGAGCACTTCGTATGGAATGTCGGAGGGTGAGATTTTCATGTGTGTGTATTGTGAAGGTATTTTAACAGAAAACTATTGCTTTTTCTCACTTTTCGACGTATTATGTGCAGCACCGAAGAGATGCACCTATAGTGAAA
>CAYGOP010000003.1:0-37307 GCA_964351645.1 uncultured Candidatus Saccharibacteria bacterium
AACCAGATTGTGCTGAGAAGTATTTCATATATCAAGAGTTCGTTGCGTTACAGTTGTCTGAATCTCGTATGCTTTACCAGACGGATCATCACTTTCTCGAGCTTCAATAAAAATCGTCACCATTGCCTGATCAAGACTACTAGCCCCACCGACTTCAAGCGGAACGGAACCAGTTACAAAAAATTCAGCATTCGTAATATAAATCCCCGAAGATACAATTGACTGAGCAGCTTGACCACTGACCCGACGCATAATCTTCCCCTGATTTGGACTACCACTTCTATTGTCAAAGTAATACACAATTCTCGTATCGGCAGACTTCGTAATACTCTCCCCTCCTTCGACAAAAGATATTCCTTGGTAATTACGTCCGGCTGAGTTTCCGTTTGGACAATCTTGCACCGGACTAAAATCTAACACTTCTCCATCGTCAAATAGCTTACTTCCACTTGGTCCAGCACTATCACTATTCTGTGCATCACAATAATAATTAGTCCCGGTACGGATTTCGCGCGTCATACTATCAAGAGCGAAGGAGAGGTTGGTCATTACACTCTGTTCATTTTGTAGTTGTTGATTGGTCGCAATCAACATCAAAAGCGCGCCCACCGAAATAGTCACCACGATTGAAAAGAGAGCGAGTGACACAATCATTTCAATGAGCGTAAATCCAGATTGGTAAGAACGAGTTTGCATAGTATTTATTGTACCGTGATTTGGCCAGTTGAAGTAACTTCGAGTGTTCGCACCACATCTGGCCCGGTACCAGTTACTCCTCTGCGAGCAATGTCCACTTCGATACTCGAAGTATTCGTAAGCTCACCAGAAGAATCAAAAAATCGGGCATCAAAATTTGGTCGCACAAACACTGCGGACACTTCTGTCCCGACTATGGTATCTGTCCCAATGGCCCGAATCGCTCGTATTTCAAAACGCGGGTCAAGCAACCCTTGTTGCCCAAACTCCTCACCACTGTCGTAAAATCCATTCGCATCTGCACCAGTAGGAGTGTCTACGAAAATACGATAGAAATTATTTGAAAAAGTACTCGTATCAAACTGCACCCCTTGGACAGAGCGGAAGGTTCCGCTATTTCCACTGGCGCTGACTGCATTCAATTGCACTTCACGAATCTGTAGCGCTATATCATAGGCTTCTCCACGGAGTAACACCGCACCATTAAAAGAAGATTGTCGGGTCAAAATAATACCCGCAACAATAACCATGATACTGATACTAATCATCAGCTCTACCAGTGAGAAACCGGCTGTGGACTCTTGATGTCTTTGCGGTTTACGCAAAGCTAAATAATTCCAGAACATTGAAATGAGTAAATAAAATTACGAGACTACTCGCCACCATAAAAGGTGCAAATGGAACTGCACTTTTCATTGTAAGGCTTGTGGTGGGTAATTGTAAGCCGGCTTTTCCCCTGTTGCGAATCCACAAGAATCCCACAATCAGCAAACTCACAATCGCTCCTATCCAAAAAGACAAAACTACAAATGAAAATACCAAGTGAGCACCGCCAAATAACCCTAAAGGAAAGGCTAATTTCACATCTCCAAAGCCAATCCACGCTCCTTTTGAAATTTTCCAAAGCAACCAAAAGAAGAACACACCTCCTAAAGACGCCACTATGTCAGTCGCGAGTACTTGGTACGGGAAAAAACCTAAGTAAGCTTGCAGTGATAACCACGCGAGTACGGTCACAGTGAGCGCAACTGTGAGACTGTCTGGAATAATGTAATGATAAAAATCATACACCGTAATTACCACCAAGATAGAGAGCAGTAACCACACTAAAAGAATCTCTGTTGCATCCACAATAACAGTCACACTAGCCAAGAAAAGTAAGCCGGTCATGAGCTCAACTACAAAGTACCGTACTGGTATCTTACACCCGCATGAACGACAGCGTCCCAACAAACACACGTACGACAACAGCGGAAACAATTCAAACCACTTTAGCGGAGTAGCGCACGACAAGCAGTGCGAGTGTCCAGAGAGAGATTTACCAGTATGGAACCGATAGATATAGACATTTAAAAAACTCCCAACTATCACTCCAAAGCCAAACGCAACTGAAAACAACCACCACTCTGGAACCAAAAAAGAAGTGAGTGGAAACATACTTATGGACACCTAAACTCCCCTGCTGAGAGAGCAGACGGGATAGTCTTTTTAATACCAATACTATCGACACACCAATGGTCCACCTGAAGCGCGACCGAGGCGGCATACTCGGTAGTGTCGCTATTACAGGTGACGGTACTGGATGCCAGCGTATTAATAGCAGAAATAAGATTCATGATGGTGGTTGAGGTGGCAAAACCGTTTGAGCCACAGACAGTATCGTACGTAAAAGAACTCGACTCTTCGATAGCAGCTCGTTTAGCAATACTATCCATCTCCGTTTTGATTTTTGCTTCAATCCCTTGGTCACGAGCATCATTCAAAGACGCTAAAATGACTGCGGCCAAGATACCGATAATCGCGATTACTACGAGGAGTTCGATGAGTGTAAAACCAGCACGCAGAGATTTCATACCTACAGTATACCCCGTATCATAACCTCGACCACAGCGTTACAAACAAAAAGCGCCCGCAGGCGCTTTTTGTAGACTTCACTGTTAGCTATCTTAACTACAAGTAAATTGTGTTGGAGCGCTTCCAAGCGTAATACTTGCAGTAGTTGGTGTTCGTCCGACAGCTCCTGAACTGTCAACACACCAAGATACGGTACTGGTACTTGCCAGTGGCGCTGTGATCGCCCAACTTGTTGCATCAGACCGACAGGTCACTGATGTACCTGCACCTGTTCCTGTTGTCACAATCCCAGTTGCTCCTGAACTTGAAGCGGCAGCTCCCATTAGTTGCAACACTTGTGTATCAGCACAGACTCCAGCGTAGGTGAAAGCTCCGTTGGCGTTGTAGACAATTTCTGCTTGTGAACGGGCGTTCCCAAGACTTTGTTGAATCGCTGCATCTGAACCAGATTGTCGAGCATCATTCAAAGATGCCAGCACAACTGCGGCCAAGATACCGATAATCGCGATTACTACGAGGAGTTCGATGAGTGTAAAACCTCGTTGTAGAGTTTGTTTCATAATTACTATATTGCTTTTATTTATAACTCCGCTTCAGATATCAGCTGCGTATCTGAAACAGAAGTCTACGTTGTACGAGACTATATTTATTATACGCCCTAGACACAGACCATTATTTTGTGTTGGGGAAAAGTGCTAGTACGCACTGGTGAGATTGTAGATTGGCATCAATACCGACGCGAGCAACACCCCCACTCCGACACCGAGCATCACAATCATCGCAGGCTCAATCAAACCAATCAAAGTATCAACTGCGTTATTCACTTCACGTCGGTAGAAGTTAGCCAATGTAGTGAGAATATTCCCCAGACTTCCTGTCTCTTCACCCACCTTTGCCATCTGTGCGAGCACACCTGGAATTTCTGGATACTCAGCAATCGCGTCTGCAAACGAACGCCCCCCTTTTACCTCAATGAGTGAAGATTCGATAATATCTTTAAATACACGGTTATCTACCACGTCTGCAGTTACTTCTAGTGCCTGCACGATAGAGATACCACTCCCGAGCATAGTTGCCATGTTGTCACAAATACGTGTCAAAAGGAGCTTCCGTTGCAAGTCTCCTAAATAAGGAATTGAAATAAGGAGTTCATCACGAGTACGCTTCCCTACTTCTGTTTGCATAAACCGCCACAAAGCCACTCCACTGGCAGCGACTATGATTAAGAGCACGCCAATGTAATCCACCATAAAGTCTGAGATACCGATTACAATTCGGGTATAGATTGGCAGTGTTTGGCCTGAGTCAGTCAAAATCTTTGCAATACTTGGGATAACCAACGTGAGCATCAGTCCCATTACAATAAAGAAAATACCAATTACGAACGCTGGGTAGACCAACGCATTTCTGGCTTTTGAAATTGTTTCGTACTGTCGGTCTAGGTAGTCAGCGAGATAATCAAAAGATTTTTCGAGTGACCCAGACTCTTCACCAGCTTTTACTAGGTTTACATAAAAAGATGAAAAAATCTTCGGGTGCGCAGCCAGTGCCCTCGAAATAGCACTACCTGCTTGCAAGTCTTCTACTATCTGATTCATCGCAATTTTTAGTTGTGGGTTTTCTACTTCGGCAGAGAGGAGTCTAAAGATACGCAATGGCGAAACCTGTGCTTGAAACAAGGTCGAAATCTGGCGAGAGAGAATTACCACCTCTTTGTTCGAGACTGACTGCAGAAAACTAATCTCAATATTCAAAGCCCCCATCAACCCACCAGCTTTCCCAGCTTCATCTATCGAAACAAGCGTGTATCCACGTTTTTGTACAGCGGAAATTGCAGCATCAACTGACGGAGCTTCCACAGTTCCCTCTCGCTGAATGTTTGCATTATCGATGGCTTTGTAATTAAAGAGCATATGAAATGTATTAGATGAGTCGTTCTAAACCTTTTGGATTTACTGCGTACGTAAAGGCATTCTCTACAGTGATATCGCCATTTTGTACCAGCCGAGCCAGCGAGCGGTTCATATCAATCATACCTTGTTCCAGCCCAGTCTCAATCACTGATGGGATTTCATGAATTCTGTTTTCACGAATAAGGTTACTGACGGCAGTATTGTTAATAAGAAGCTCATACGCAGGAACCAGACCTCCCGCAATATGTGGAATAAGTCGCTGCGAGAAAATCGCAATGAGTGAAGAGGCCAACTGAACTCGAATCTGATCCTGCTGGTCCCCCGGAAAGGAGTCTACAATACGGTTAATAGTTTGCGCAGCGTCGTTGGTGTGGAGAGTAGAATACACCAAGTGACCAGTTTCAGCAGCCGTTACCGCAGCCGAGATAGTTTCAGTGTTTCTCATTTCCCCCACCAGAATCACATCCACGTCTTGTCGAAAAGCAGCATTGAGTGCCGTTTGAAAACTTGCAGAGTCAATACCAATTTCTCGTTGGTCAATCAGTGACTTCTCTTCTTCGTACACGTATTCAATTGGGTCTTCAATAGTTACAATATGCTCTGCCCGAGTTTTGTTAATAGTGTTTACCATAGCTGCAAGAGTAGTTGATTTCCCTTGCCCAACTGGGCCTACACACAAGAAGAAACCTTGTGAGCGTTGTGTGAAACTTTCAAGAATTGGAGGTAGGTTTAGTTCCTTGTAGTCGCGAATTACGTTTGGAATGAGCCGAAGTGCAATACCCATTTGACCACGTTGGTGAAATGCATTCCCTCGGAAACGCACTCCTCCAGTATTTTCAAAAGAAAAGTCTACTTCATGAAACTCGAGATAGCGCTTGTACTGATCTTCTCGCATTAAGATTTTTGCAAATCCATTTAGGTCGGTCTCATTTAGGATTGGCTTCTTCACGAGCGGAATCAGTGTCCCAGATACACGAATCAAAGGGTGTGCACCAAATGATAAGTGCAAGTCGGAAGCTTTCTCTTGAATGATGAGTTCAATCAACGCTGAGAGTTCTCGTTTGTAATCTACTGCTGACATAATTAATTAATTATTTACGTTATTTTTTAGCAAGGGCTTCAACTTTTTTTACCACATCACTCGGTACAGACTCGGCCTTGATAATATATCCAACCGCTCCTGCTCGCTTCGCATCATCAATATCTTCCTGCTGACCTTGATTCGAAAGTACAACACACTTCGCTTTCATATCAGGAAACTGTCGGTTAATTTCTCCGATAAGCTCGGTCCCAGACATGGCCGGCATAATCATATCAAGTAAAATAACATCAAAGTCTGAAGATAACTCGAGCTTCGCCAGCGCATTGACTGCACTATCGGCCACCTCAACGGTGTGGCCACTCTCGCCAAATTTAATTGCGTACATGTCACGCAAGAAAGCATCATCATCAATGAGAAGTAACTTCATCATCTTCCATTATAGCCTCTGAAATTTCTACTTCCTGGATGTTATCGACAGTATCGTACTCAACTTCTTCAGACTCAATTCCAATCTTGGTACCAAAGACATTCATCTCTTCATACGGAATCTCATGGTTCAAGGCTTTAATAATAGAGTCCTCTTGAATACTAATAAACCCATTCTTACGGGCTGAGTTGAAGAACTCTTCTTCTGAAGCACTTTTAAGAATCAGCTCCTGCATCTCTTCATCAATTTCAAGCACTTCAGTAACCGCTGTTCGACCGCGGTACCCAGTAGAACAACCTGGACTTGGCTCTGGATGAAGCATGGTGCGATTCGTGGGAATGTGCTTTTTATATTTCTCTGGCAATGACTTGAATGTTTCATTCATTCGAGCTTCAGTACTTTTATCTATTGGTGTTTCTCTACCAGTACCCGGACACAACGTTTTTGCTAGTCGCTGAGCGATAGCCATTTTTAAAGTCGGAGCAATCAAGTACGGATCAACACCCATATCTATTAATCGAGGAATAACCCCAATCGCATTATTGGTGTGAATGGTTGACAGCACTAAGTGACCAGTAAGCGCAGCTTGGATTGCTAGTTGCGCTGTCTCTTTATCTCGAATCTCTCCTACCATAATGATGTCTGGGTCTTGCCGGAGTGCAGCGCGCAAACCTTTGGCAAAGGTATATCCAATTTCTGGTCGAACTTGTGACTGACTCACTCCATCCATGTTGTATTCAACTGGATCTTCTAGTGACATCACGTTTTCTGTAAGAGTATCTACCTCCTGAATCATCCCTCGCAAAGTGGTTGATTTACCAGAACCAGTTGGTCCAGAAATAAGAATAATTCCGTACGGTTCTTTTACGATGCGTTTGATTGTATCCAAGTTTTTTTGTGAAATGCCACTTTCAGCCAGAGTACGAACCCCCTTACTTGTATCCAAGATTCTCATTACGACTTTCTCACCATGATTCGTAGGTAAGACCGAAACACGAAAGTCAATTTTTCTATCATCAAAGGTAGCTGAGAAACGTCCATCTTGTGGTTTACGACGCTCATCAAGACGCATAGAAGACAAGATTTTTACGCGAGCCACCACGGCCATATGAACGTTTTTCGGAAGTTCCAGACTCGTTGCAAGTGTACCGTCCACTCGAAAACGAACACCAACTTTTGTCGGACTTGGTTCAATGTGAATGTCGGACGCATCTCCATCTACTGCATAGCGCAAAATGGTAGCCACAATTTTTGTCACCGGCGCATCTTCTTCGATATGCTCCATTGAATCTTTTACACTTCCTCCTGAAGACTCCTCTAGACTAGCCGCAATCTCAGCATCAAGCTCTGTTTCCAAAGTCTCCAATGCATCACCCACGTCTCCCTTTAGGTTAGAGTAGAATTTTTGGATTCTCGACACATCGTCGTTGAGCATATACACCAACCGATACGGCATATTATGCTTAGTACTAATGAAGTTGAGCGCCTCACGCATTTTTAAGTCATCAGGGTTATTCACTCCAACCACCAAAACATCATCTTCAACCACCAACGGCATCATGCGATAGTGATTTGCCGACTCTTCAGAAATAAAGTTTAGAATTTCTTGCGTCACTGAAAAACCTTCCGGAATAGTGAACTCAGGAATTTGGTAGTAAGCAGCAAAGAAGTCTCTCACTTCAGCTGGAGGCATTTCCAATAACAAAAGCACTGACTCAAGCGACTGGCCAGTTTCTTCCATTTTTTCTACAACAGCTTCAACAAAAGCTGCGTCAATCCCCTCCCGCTCTTTTAATGACTCAAGTGGGTTCATAATTTATTATTGTGTTTGCACGTCAGCGAATGGATCTGGACGACCAATTGGTTGTTCCTGAATGGGAGTAGAGAACGAGCGAAGAGACCGGAACCGTTCGTCTTCAAAAAAGCTAATATCCATTTTTACACTATTCAAGGCCTGGCGATGTTGCATAAACACCCTCGTATTATTGAGCATGTTTTGCATAGTTTGTTGGTTTTCATCAAAAGAAAGTCCAGACGGTGCTTGTTGGGTATAGATGTAATACCCGGCAAAGGCTACAGTAATGAGTCCAAGAACGATAGATAAATTTGTTGCTGATTTTCCCATACTAAAAAACTAATTCTTGACTTGGTAATGAATTCGTATACGCATAGGTAGTGAGTTGCATAGTCGCACTCAAGAACCCGCCATCTATCTTCTCTACTGTTAAATCATGCACTTCCAGTGGGTAATTATTTTGCTCTAGCAAACGAAAGAGGTTTTTGAGCTGAGAGTATGTACCTTCAACTGAAAAAGAAAATTGGTACGATTGTGGCTCCTGACTAATTTTTGGATTTTGGCCCGGAGCAGGTGCAGGATTAAACCCATCAAAGCTTGCCTCTTTGTAAATCACACCTGCTTGCACTGCAATCAAAGCCAGGTCTCGAGGAATCGCAATCGGATCAACATTGTCCGGGTCAGGCATATAAGTAAGCAACCGATTCTGATCAACCAAAGAAACACTTTTTTGAGTTTCCAATAGAGCATTTAGCTGACTATTCACTTGAGCCACTTTTTCTCGCTCACCACGATACACCGAAATGTTGTCTTGCACTTTACCAATAGCACTAAAAGCAGGCTGAACGTACGTAACGATGATTGCGATGGAAATTACCACCATACCAATTTGTGCAAATAAGCCTTTAGGAATCATATTTCTTCATTGTTAACGGCCGCTTCACTTTCAACTACGATATTTTCATCAAGCGGTTGTGAAATAGTAAGAGGGACTTGAGCTTGTGGCTGTGAGACAGGCACATACGGAACATTTGCAAGTGGAATTTCTAAGACCGCTGAGAAGTTCACAATAGATCTACTGGAGGGTACATCCCCATCCAAATTTGTACCCACAAGAGTATCGGTTACAACATCATCAATTACGATTTCTTCAGTAATCACATCACTGCGTCCAAACACTCCGCGCTGAAAAATAGTTGAGTCAAATGAGTCAGTCTTGATACCAGCATTAAGTACAAATTTCTCATCATCTTCACGTTTTAGGTTTAAACTTTCAATCTGTACCGTTTCAATAGTCGCGGCTTGCAATGCTTCAAATACTGAGACAACCGACACGCTATTATTTAATCTCAGAGCTGACTGCTGTAGTCGCAAATCAAACTCAGTAACCTTCGCGAGATTTTCTCTGCTAAAAATACTGATTTCTGAGTTCAGTGCTGCTATTTCATTATCTAATTGTCTGTCAATAAATTGACCATAGAGATACACCCCTCCGGTGGCAAGCAAAGTAGCAAACATCAGAATATAACTAATGTATGTAAAAATATATACTTGGCGCGTGGTACTTGTTTGCTTTTGCTTTACCGGTCCGCGCTTTGGAATAAAAGAATTATCCGAAGAACTTGTCATGCATATATTATACGCACCTATTGGATAAAATAGTCAGACTCCTGTGGACACCCTACTCAAACATTCGCAGAGCAGCACCGAGAGCTACGGTGAAAGATGGTCCAATTTCTTTCATGGTATCTTCCATAAAAGCTGGATAGGCAACTTTTGAAAAAGGATGAGCCGAGACTACGTCACGCTCAAGTGAGGTCGCAAGATAAGAATCAATCCCTGGAAACAGTGCTCCTCCCCCAGATAAGTGAACTTCCGTAAACTCAATCCCTGTCTTTACTTCGTATTCTTTTAACACTTGTCTGAACTCACGAAATGCTCGGTCGTAACTACTATTATGTGCACGTTTTATTTCAGCAAATTGTTCCATCTTGCTGTCAACTGCATATTTAATCTCTTCTGCACGCTCAAAACTAAGTGACAGAGTATCAGCAATTTGTTTTGTTGCAATCGCACCACCGGCTCGAATACGATGCATTCTCATCAGGAGCCCTTTTCGAGCTATATATAATTTCGATGAGGTTGCTCCAATATCAATAATAACAATATCTTTATCTTCACTTTTATAGAGACTACGAATAGTACTGAAGCATTCGATTTCTGTCGGGGGTTGATTCAAGCCCGCAAACTGCATCAGCACCTTGAATCTTTCTAAGCCCGAATTTTGAATCGCGGCAATGAGCACATTTCGCTGCTGAGCTTTATTATTTTTTTCTTCAGATTTCGTAACCTCTACTTCTGCCCAATCAAGAGTCACTTCACTAAGTGAAGCAGGAATCACTTTTCGTGCCTCAACTCGTACCAGCGCTGCTAAGTCAGCATCTGCATCAGCTTCAATGCTGACGTTAGTCACAAAACTAGATGAAAGCGGCATTGCGAATACTGCCTCTCGAGCCCTCACTGCAGACTCGCGGATTACATCAACCAGAGCTTCTTGTTCTTGTTTAGGATTAAGCTGCACTGATTCACCTAGATTTTTACCGGCATACGGACCAAGCTGAATTTCACCGTAGGTGGAAAGAGTCACCACACCCTTGTCTTGTTTGAGCTCAACTACTTTCATTGAGGACGAACCAATATCAATACCCACCACCGTGTTAGCGGGGCCTTTTGCAGCGTGAAGCGATGATGCGATGGAGTCAAAAATTTTCATAGCAATTTCTAAATTATTCTATCATGAGATATGCCGTATACTACGAAATATGTTGAACAGTTTTTCAAAACTCCTTCACATACTCTTTCCGCCACGAGAAACCCAAGAGCTCGTACGAAACTGCGTATCCACATCCATCCCCTACCAAATCGTCCACAAGGAGCACTTCTGGCACCTGACTGACTACTCAAGAGCAGAAGTGCGTGCCCTCATGATTGAAAACAAGTTTTACAAAAACAATCAAGCAGCCTCACTACTTGGCTCTCTCCTTGCACAATTCATCAGTGACAAACATTTGCAGTCGGCTCTATTTGTGCCAATTCCTCTCAGTAGACAAAGACAACGTGAACGTGGCTACAATCAAGTGGCACGGATTCTAGAACACACCTCAATCCCAACACACACTTCTCTGTTACTGGAGCGCACAAAAAATACAACACCCCAGACCAAACTCGAAAGAAGTGAGCGGCTACAAAATATACGAGGAGCGTTTAAAGTAAATAAAATTATGCTTGCGGAGGACTGTGAAATTGTTGTATTGCTTGATGATGTCTGCACCACGGGCGCCACCTTGAAAGAGGCGCGAGCTACGCTCGCGCCTCATCTACCCCCACACATAAAACTCATTTGCTTAGCAATTGCGCACTAGCGAGCACACACTTTAGGACTTATGTGTGACCACAACCAAAGTACTGCACTGGGAAGAATTATGCTGGGAAGAATTTCACCACTACCGACTTCAGTAGAAAGAGTGTGATAGCTGTACCAATAATAATGCTACTTGGCGGCAAATCAACATACAGAGCAATAACCAGTCCCACGAACACTGATAGTACTGAAGTCAAAACTGATAGTACTATCAACATTTTGAAAGACGATGCCAAACTCCGTACCGTTAATACCGGAATCACCAGTAGTGCACCAATCAAAAGACCGCCGATGGTTTTAATACCTATCCAGACAACAATCGCTAGTATCCAAAAATACAAAAGTGACACCAGTTGTGGTGTACGACGAAATGGAATGAGGTACCGAGGAGTTTGGGTAGCACCCAAAAGTGGGAACCAAAAAATATACACCAACCCTGCTACAAGGACAGTAGCAAGCACAATCGCTATAAGATCATTTGTAGTAAGTGTCAAAATACTACCAAACAAATAGTTCTCAAAGGAGAACGTAGTATCTCGAGCAGTGTGCACAAACGCTAATGCAAGCGCTAAACCACCACTTAAGAAAAACATTGCCAGAGCATCTGGGCTGTAGATTTCTGAATCAAGGAGCCACCAAATAAGTGTACTCACAATCAGTAGCGCTGGTAGTGCTCCCCACCATGGACTCACACCCACTAAGAGTGCGCCTCCGATACCAGCTAAAGCAACATGGGCAAACATATCTGAAGCAATAGACTGCTTGCTTTGCACTACAAACGGACCAAGAATACCAGTCAAAATAGCCATGGCGATACCGCCAATAAAAGCATACTGAATAAAGGTGTAGGTAAGCAATTCCATAATTAACAATGATGATGAACAGCTACTGTAGGCTGGCCATTGAGCGCAGCAAAGTCTGTTGGGTGGCAGTCTGTATGCAGAGTTTTATTCAAACACAGCACGCGATCACTTAACGGCAAAACACTTTCAACATCGTGCGACACCAGCAACACAGTCATCTTGTGATCTTGCTGGAGGTGGCGAATCAACTCGTACAAACCAGAGCGCGAGGCGTAATCAACCGCTGCTAATGGCTCGTCGAGTACCAACACGGTCGGATCTCCAAGCAAAGCTCGAGCAATAGCTACCCGCTGTCGCTCCCCTCCAGACAGACTCGTATATGACTGAT
This sequence comes from uncultured Candidatus Saccharibacteria bacterium, assembly GCA_964351645.1. Taxonomy (GTDB): domain Bacteria; phylum Patescibacteriota; class Minisyncoccia; order Phycocordibacterales; family UBA918; genus OLB19. The sequence goes on from CAYGOP010000003.1 coordinate 12,340, forward strand.
ACAGCTTCTCTGCTGACACACCCACATGACCTAAGCTTTTTCCAAAATCAACTGACTTACGATTACCGCTATACAACGGTGTGGTACCAATAGACAAATATTCATAGACTGACAACGGTAACTGATACTGGTCGCTCATCGAAAGCTGTGGAATATATTGTATTCTTTCTTTAGGCCTAATAACCACCTCTCCCTCATACTCTGTATCTAAGCCGAGAATAATTTTTACCAAAGTTGATTTCCCTGCTCCATTTGGACCAATTAGTGACACCAAAGACCCTGCTTCTATATCGAAGCTAATATCGACCAAAAGCTGACGGTCACCGACAGCTTTTGTTACATGATTTACACGAATGATTGAATTAGACATCACACGATAGCGCCGTAGCGAATGTATCTAGATTAGCACGCATCAGGCTTAGATAGTCTTCTCCCTCAGGAATGATGTACGCAATTGGATTAATGCTGAGCGTCTGAAGACCAGTCTCCCGTGCAAGGGTTTCCCCGTACGCAGTAATACTATTTTCTTCAAGCAAGATAGCTCCAATCCCCTCTTGAGCTTCTGCACGCAACTCAGCTAATGTAGCAACAGACGGAGTGTCTTGAGTGGAAAGTCCAGCAATTGAATGGACAGAGAAGTTATATTGATCTGCAACATATCCAAATGCCTCATGCGAAGTAATCACCTCTGAGAGACTGCAGTTCGCTAAACGATTTGCGTATTCAGTATCAAGTGTTGCCAGCTCTGCTTTTAGAACCGCAGTATTTTCTTGGAAGATAGCAGCGTTCGTTGGGTCAATGGCAATTATCTCGTCAGTTAAATGATCTACCATTTGACTAAACAAAACTGGACTCAGCCACGTGTGCGGGTCGTACATCCCATGATCATGCTCATGACCCTCCTCTGCTTCATGTTTCTCATCATGAGATTCTTCAGCATGATTATCTTCTTCATGTTCTTCATGCTGGTGCCCACCTTCATGCAAGGTAAGAGGTGCTGTTGCAATAACTACTGGCACCGCATCAGACTCCAGTCGCACCATCACATCGTCGCCCCAGGGTTCAAAGTCAGCTCCTTGTAGTACCACCAAATCAGCTTGCTGCAAAACTACCATGTCCTGAGTACTTGGTTCAAAATCATGAGGATCCCTACCGGCACCAATATTTGTAACTGTTCCAAGCTCTCCGACAATCCCTTCTAATGCAAATTGAAGCGGATAGAAGGAAGTGACGATAGTAATCATTTCGTCTGATGAATGATTTTCATCGTTCACACTCTTAGACACGAGGTACCAACCTCCCGTAATAAAGAAAAGAATAATAATCATTCCTACTGCGTATTTCATGTAAAAGTAAATTACGTTATTTAAATGCAAACTATTTGCAATTGCGAGTATAGCAATATTCTGCTAAAATGCAAACTAATTGCATATGACTATACGCCTTACGAAAAAACGCGAACAGATTCTTGCTGTCCTTAAAAAGCATCACGGCACTTTATCAGCGAGTGAGATTCATCACCAACTCCCTTCTGTTGATTTAGTTACTATTTACCGAAACCTTGAACTATTCACAAAGGAAAAACTTATCAAGCAATTGAGACTTGATTCAGGAGAAGCACAGTACGAATATCAAACAGAACCGCATCATCACGCACTGTGCACCGACTGCAAAAAAGTCATCCACTTCACTGCCCCGAATGACAAGCTCAAAAAACTTCTCGGCATTGAAGATTTTACCGTTGATGAAATCGAAGTGACTGTACGTGGCACGTGCAAAAAATAAACCACCTCATTCATGAGGTGGTTTATTTATTCCGCTGACACAGACCCATCACCATCGACATGGTAACTCTTCTTATCTTTATTCAATGTATAGACTTTATACACTTTAAAAATTTGCAGAAATCGTAAAATAACCAAGTTACCAATAAAGTGCGGGGCCAGGAGTGACACAATCACCGTCGCGTTAATAATTGAGTAGAGCGACAAAAATTTCTTATCGGGAATGTACACGAATACTGAACGTAATGTAAACTCCATTAAGAAAATAATACCAAAGACAATTTCAGCATTCCGAATAAACACATGAAAATCATCTTGAGCGTGAAAAAATCCCAACACTTCTGCCACATCAAGTGCAAACACAGCGACCAGGAGAAGGTTTAAGAAAAGCAGGACATTGTTCAAGATGTAATTTTCCCGAGTTCCTATATCAAACGCTCTGTCTACGGTCAGGAGCACTTTTAGTTTTTCCTCAGAAAATGGCATGTCGGTATTCTAACACCTCATCTACGACCTGCACACAACAGTAATTCATGAACCAGAACAGACACTCACTTACCCTGCAATAAAACAGCGTGGGCCAAAGCCACAATCTCGTCCCGATTCTCAAGAGACTCTTCTGGCACAGACCACCAGTTTTTAATTATGACCGGAGTCTCTCTATCTTTTCTGGTGTACGAAAATTGCTCCGAATCCATAGCTTCGAACTGTCTCTGCAACTCCGATTCTTTGACCTTAAAATACAGTGTATCCATGATGATGATACCGAGTTGTTTGTTATTTACTTTAAGCAATACGCCGCTAAACATTTTCGAAGTCTGAATAACTCCAACTGATGCAAGCTGGTCTAATACGTAGTCTGTAAACTCCGCAGAAGTTCCCATCTGGCAAGAGTAACACAAAAAACAAAAGCACCCAGCTGGGTGCTTTTGTATCCTTAGAACAGGACTTAGACTTCGTCCTCTACCTCTTCCTCATCATCGTCCTCTGAATCATCTTCACTTTCATCTTCATCTTCTGACTCATCTTCATCTTCTGACTCATCTTCGTCATCCTCTACCTCATCTTCTGACTCACCTTCAGATTCCTCGTCCATATCTTCGTCATCATTTGATTCCATCTGCGCTTTAATTGCTTGCACTCGTGCAAGAATCGCCGCAATTTTATCTTCCTTTGACATACCCTCTAGACTTGAACGAAACTCATCTCGATTCTCGGCTCGCTCTGTCTTTACTTCTGCTCGTTCTTCTTTCTTCATCTCGACCTGTGCTTGCATCTCTACTTTTTTTGCTTCAATCATTGCTCGAATGTTTTGAATGAATTCCATCATTGCTGCTCGCTTGTCTTCTTCATCCAAGCCCTCAAGACTGGTCATGAACTCAGCTTTGTCAATTTTAAACTCAGCCTTTTTTTCATCAACCTTAGCTTTGTACTCTTCCTTTTTTTCTGCGACCACTTCTTTTCGTTCACCCTTTCGTTCCTCAATCATTTTTCGCAACGAATCGATTTGCTCTTTCATCGCTGCTCGTTTCTCCATTTCGTCAGAAGATACTTCTTCTGTATCTACATCTGTGTCTTCAGCTTCCTCTGCATGTACTGCAGTAAAACCAGTTACAAAAAATGCAAAACACAGCGCAGCACCCATCATGATTGCTGTGATGTGTTTTTCAGTTACTTTTGTGGTACTCATATATTACTAATACTTATTGTTAATTGTTGTGTGCCCGTTATTGTATTTCTGGCACGAAAGAAGCCGCCTTTGCAGGCGACCTCCTATTACACTATTTTTACCATACTCACCCTCTACCCCACCTTCTCCCTGTGGACAAAGAAAGATTCTGACTATCGTTTTTACTTTCGTTTGCCTGCGCGGTGCAACACTTACTCAGTCGTCACCCCATCAAACTCCTCTTCAACCTCGTCTGCTTTTGTTGCGTGAACAGTTTGGTCTTTGTGGTGGGCTGGAGAATACATTGTGTACATGTTCAATGTTTCTGTTTCTGACACATTCATCACGTTATGTTGCGCGCCAGACGGAACAATCACCGCGTCTCCATCAGCCACCTCATATTCGGTTTCGTTAATTATCACCTTTCCTTTACCAGACTCGAACCGAAAAAATTGGTCAGTATCTTCATGCACTTCTAAACCAATCTCTTCGCCCGGCTGGAGCGTCATCAACACCAGCTGACTATGCTCTCCGGTATACAGAACTCGTCGAAAGTTTAGGTTTGCAACTGTCTCGTCTTCAATGTTAATTTTGTAGCCTTTTTTCATATATGGAATATCTATACTGTTAAATCATCAAGAAGAAGTGTACTATCTACCACCCCACCCTCGACCAGCCCCTCCTCCTTTACCGCCCTCGTTTCCACGACCACTTCCTTGCATATTGCTTCCGCCACCTCGCTCAGTCTCAGAGTTTTTGATTTCATCAAATTGCTCTTGAGTTATATACTGCGCCTCATAGGTTCCGCCTCGGGACTCTATCTGGCTCATGAACGCTCGCAAGTGGTTTCGCGAACCTCGTTCAAGATTACCGTACACTAAAGCAATATCAGCATTGTCTATTTCAGACTGGCTTTTCTGCAAATCATAAATATCCATATCCTCAATGAGCGCACCCACCTTAAGTGCTTCAAGCTCAGACTCAAAACCCTGAGCTACTAAAGTGTCATACAGCGCTTGCAAGTCAGTGTTTGTAAACACCCCAACAGTATCGTCTGTGACCGGGTCAGCTATATTGTATTTCACCAACAAGTCCCGAACTGCTTCTGTGTGAGTTTGTTCACTTTGGGCAATATTCGAAAAAATATTGAGACCCCACTTTTCATACAATGTATCGTAGACATCACGAGCTAACTTTTCTTCTTCACGCATAAACACCAAACTTTCTCTTTCTGCAGTCGATAGACTTTCTACCGGCAAAGCAGTCACCTCTGGCCTAGTTGAAACAAAATCAATCGACTCTGGCTTGCTCACATCTTGCACATGCTGAGCAGACACCTGTTCCATCACACCTCTATTCTCATGGTTTGGCTTATCATCAGTCAGCACAGAGCCTGCAAACCCTCCCACAACTAAAGCACCAATAACCGCAACAATCGCTAACATATTCATAGCATTTCAGTTTAAAAAATAATCTTTAAAGACAGTGAGTCATACTTATTCATCATTCACTCCCCTCACTTATTAATACTCATCTGGACAGCCTTAATTTCAAATTGTCTTAAGACAACTTTTTTAAAACACTTCTCATCTTCTTTCCTCTTGGCGAAAGTTGGTAGTAGCGACAGCGAGCATCTTTTGGACAATCCACGACTGAAATAATTTTTTCTTCCTGTAATTCTTGCAATCGCTTGGTAAGTGTTCGCGTATTAATGCCCGTCACTTTTTGCAATTGATTAAAGCCCCACACTTCCGTATCAAGCGTGTAAATAATAGTAAGCATATGTTGCTGACTAAGAAACCGAAGCAACTCTTGCGCTGGGCACTGTGGGGGTTTGTTCGCCATATGATTATGTATACTACTCAATTCACTTTACATTGTAAAGTGAATTGTTATACTGTCGCTGTACTTATTTTATTTTACTTATTTCATCATGAAAAACATCTTATTTATCTCCGGTTCACTCCGAGCAAAATCACTCAACACTGCCCTCCTTCAAGCTTTTGCAAAGGAACTAGAAAACAAAGCCAACGTTCATTGGGCAGATATCAACCTCCCTTTATTTAATGAAGAACTTGAAGCGGAGTTTCCTGCCGGAGCCCAAACCCTCAAAGACCAAATCCTCGCAGCGGACAGTATCGTCATTTCTACACCAGAGTACAACCGAGCGATGTCTGGTGCACTGAAAAATGCTATCGACTGGGCGTCTCGACCATACGGACAAAGCGCTTGGTCACAGAAAAAAATACTCGTAACCGCCACTTCTCTTGGTGGTATCGCTGGCGCACTTGCGGTATACCAAGTGAAACAATCACTCCTGCACCTAGGAGCCAATGTGCTCGGACAGCCTGAATTTATGGTTGGAGGAGCGTTTCAGAAATTTGACGAGAATGGCAACCTCACCGATGAAACAACTCAAAAACACGTAGCAGAGGCGGTTGAGATTATTTTGCAGTAACCTATGCAGAAGACACCAGGCATTCACCACATCACCGCAATTACTGCAGACCCTCAAAAGAACCTTGATTTTTATGAGGGTTTCTTGGGGCAAAGGCTCATCAAAAAGACAGTGAACTTTGACGACCCCAACGCCTATCATCTGTACTACGGTGACAGTATTGGAACACCTGGCACCGTCATGACTTTTTTCTATTGGGCTGGTATGCCACAAGGACATCGAGGAAGTGGTGAAGTAGACAGTATCTACTACACCATAAAACCAACCTCGCTCGACTTTTGGAAAAAGCGAGCCAGCGAGTATTCGGTTTCCTATATCGAGAAACAACTTCCGTTTGGAGAAACGGTACTCATGATAAGTGACCCAGATGGACTCAGTATTGGACTGGTAGCGAGTAATATAGAAACGAATGTCGTTCCCTGGACTGAAGGAACCGTCCCGGAAGAACACATCCTCGGCGGATTTTACGGAGCACTGCTCTCACTACCTGAGCACCGACCGCTCGAACCGCTTCTCGAAGAAGGACTTGGATACACCCTACTTGAAACTAAGAATGACATCACTCGATATCAAGCTACAAATTGGCCTGGAAGATATCTGGCGACTCAAGTAAAGAAAGATGCATTGCCGGCACGACAAGGAGCAGGCTCAGTTCATCATATTGCCTTTCAAGCACAAGACGATTCCGCTCGGGAAATGCTGGAGCATCAGATAAACGAACTTGGCATCAGCTCAACCGGCTTAGTCGATAGATTCTACTTCCATTCGGTCTACCTAATGACTCCTGCCTCAATTTTATTTGAAATCGCAACCAACGATATTGGTTTTGACATTGACGAACACAAAGAGACACTGGGAGAAGACTTAAAAATACCAGCACACTACGAAATGTATCGCTCTACCATTGAAGCAAACCTAACGCCCCTTTCCCTTCCCCGAAGCAAGACTACTGATACCGACTCAATCGGTTAAACTATTGTATGGAACCAATACATTCTTCAGGACCACATGGAAAAAGCGCTGTTCTTATAGCCGGCAATACTGACACTCCAAGCAAAGCGTTAGTACTCATTCACGGCCGGGGTGCGAGCGCGGAAAGCATCATGCATTTAACTGACTCTCTGGCTCTCTCTGACGAATATATTGTGATTGCGCCACAAGCACAGAACCATGTGTGGTACCCCGAACGTTTTATTGTACCCACAACACAAAACCAACCAGATTTAGATTCAGCGCTGGAAAAAATTTCAGCGATTGTGCGCTCACTCAACAAGCGCTATCACCTCCCTTCAGAACACATAGTTTTCGCGGGCTTTTCCCAAGGAGCGTGTCTGGTTTCAGAGTTTATGAAACGAAACCCTTCTCAATATAAAGGTGCCGCTATCCTCAGTGGCGGACTCATCGGTGACGACACTGAAGTAACAACATTTACTGGCGGCGACCTGAAACAAACACCGGTCTATCTTGGCTGTGACGAAGCAGATTTCCATATTCCGGCAGACAGAGTAAAACAGACAGCTCAATTACTCGAACAATTAAATGCGCAAGTAGAAACAAAACTCTACCAAGGACTTGGTCATGCCGTTCATCCTGACGGAATAGAGTTTCTCCAAAAACTCACCACCTAAAGGATGTTAAGTCAGTAACAAAAAACCATTCCCTCGGGAATGGTTTTTTGTTTTATGCATCTAGCACCTAAATAAGTACAGGGATAGACTACTGCCCTTCTGTGGTTGTAAGCAGATTCTTCGCCCGGATTCGGTACGAGAATAGAAGCATCGCCCCACCGACCATCATCAAAACGATGATTTTATTTTGCATACCCATGGTTGCAATGTCATACAAGATAACTTTTGCGAGCGTGATTCCAAGAAGCGTTAAGCCGAGTAGTTTTTCAGCATGATACTTCTTGCCGTGCTTCACTCCCTGATAGAGCATGTAGATAGCAATCGCTGCCCACCAGAGAGTAACCGCAATCGCACGTGGACCACCGCTTTCTTGAGATATACCCAAATCGTTTGCGATAGCTGAGATGAAGTAATTTCCAGTTAAGAGCAATGTAGTAAATCCAAAGACAACCAGGATGAACGAGGGTCGTTTAATGACCTGCTCAAGCTGTAGCTTACGACTGAGATAGAGACCGACGAAGAGAATAAGAGTCGCAAATACGCCCTTAATCATAATCCAGTTCGTCGGAGCGTCAGTGCTCGTAAACAGAAACACATCTGTCGGAGCGGGGTAAATATTCACAGCCAACGTAAAGAAGACCGATATAAAGCCAAATGCGAACCACACCAGAGTCACCTGCAACATCCGCGACTTTGAGTCATGAGACAGTTCGTCTGGAGACACTTTGTACACATACGCCATGTAGCACAGGAACAAGAGTGGCACAAAGTAGAACAACAAGAAGCTCAAATCTACGTATTCAATGAACTCAGAGATGACAAACATAAGCGCCACCATAGACGCCAAAAATGAGTACGCAGCCGCAATTGGAACAAATTCCACTTTGCTTCCATTTTTTGCAATGAAGTACGCAGCCATCGAGGGAATGAGCGCAACGACAACCAGAGGTGTTTCGTACGACAGATTTGCCTCTAAGATATTTTGCAATGAAAGCAGAGAACCAGCGAGCGAAACCACAACGTAGCCAATAAATCGCTCAGACTTTCCTTCGCTTGAGAGGTACAAGAAGGCAAATATGAGACTCGTGTACGCTACCAGCATACTGGTCACAATGTTGAACTCTTCGAAGAATGAGACCACAGCGAGAAAAGCGGTGATGAGTCCTGCTGAATAGAGTGCAGTGTGCTGGAACCTTGTCGGAGTACCAGACAGCATATGCCACCCAGCAAAACATGCGGCCGCAATCACTGCGTACATACCCCCAACCGCAATCTCTGAGAGCGAATCAAGATTATTGATATTGAACACAAACCAAATAATCGGAGCAATGTACCCGAGCGATAAGTACCCATCATCTTTCTCACCAAACTGCTTTGCAGAGAGCAATATGCTCCAGATAGTAAAGACTACCAGCACGGTAAACATGATGGCGGTAAACAGTTCACTGGTGAAAAAGTTTTCCGGTCGCACTGCATTAATACCGTCCGTCACCGACAACCCCCACAAAGTAGAGATACCTGCGAAGAGCCCAATGATATTCAGCGGGATAATTTCCCGCACCGAAATCTCTCTCCCAATCAAGAATACTGAGAGACTCACCGCGGTGAAATATATGAGGTACGCATTAAAAGAAACATTGTCTATCCAGACATTATTTTGACCAATCACAAACGGAGTGATGTACGCACCAATCATGCCAACGATGAGAATCACGCGCGAATTTCGCTTTGAAGCAAAATACGATATCGCAACGGTAAATACTACGGCGGTAAGAAGAGTTACGATTTCCGGAATAACAGCGGTGGCCACCTCGGTAGACCGCGAACCATAAATCAACGTACCGTAGAGCAACAAGACACCGGAACCAATACCAATATCAGTAAAATACCTCATCTTTTCAGAGAACGTAAACGACCCTCCAATAATGACGAAACTAAAGAAGAATCCGAACACCAACCGAATCTCCATTGATAGATTAACCCACGCGTTAGCGTAAATTAAATACCCGAACCCAACAATTAAAAAAAGCGCTCCCACGATAGGGATAAACTTTTCAATAATCTTATCCATGGTAAGGTTCTCATTTTCAAAAGATGCGTCTACAGCAACAGCTTGAGCAGACATCTCATCACCGCCTGTCTCCGTCGCTTGATACTGTTCAGTGTGAGTAGGTACACCCAAAGTATAAAAAGCTTCTTCAATGACACTTTCTACCCAATCGTTTTCTAATAATATTCTTTTTATATGACCAGCGGGGACACCGGCCTGTACCTGCTCCTGAATGTAATCGAGCAGCTGTTGATTGCTGTTACTCATAAATCTGTAGGGGTTATCTAATTAATTCAATTCTTTTTTAATCATATACTAAAGTCCAACACCTAAATAGACGATGACTGGACAAGGTGTGTATTGCATTAGATTGTTTTCCTGTACAATTTATCCATGCATATATTCCGTACTCACAGGTCTGTACGATGGACCACCTACGCGCTCATCACCATCGGCGTTTTGTATCTAATACTCTTTCTCCTCTTCCAACCCTCTCATAACAGGGATTGGGAACTAGGACACGAAGCACTTCCGCGTGTCGTCTACTCACCTACTGACAATCACGTAACGGTCGAGAATTTTCGTAACTTTGCCTGGAGCTCGGTAAATACAGCAAATGTAAACTACGAGGAGCAGACATTCAACCTCGATGAGATGACGGGTGTCGATGTATTTATTTCTCACTTTGCCGACTTTGAAGGTATGGCCCATATCTTTTTAAGCTTCGGTTTTGCTGATGAAAAAAGACTCGTAGTATCACTCGAAACACGACGCGAGTCTGACGAAAAGTTCTCTCCGCTTTTAGGCATCTTACGACAGTTTGAAATTATCTACGTCGTCGGTTCAGAAGAAGACATTGTGGGAGTCCGGACCGGACACCGCGATGAACGAGTCTACCTCTATCCGACCAAAGCCAGCCCGGACCAAGCGCGACAACTATTCAATCTGTTGGCCAGCGACATCAACGAAGTATATGAGTCTCCTCGCATGTACAACACCCTCACCCGTAATTGCACCAACGAGCTAACTCGTCCGGTTGAAGTTATGAGTGATATCAACTTCCCGCTCACCTGGAAAACTATTCTTCCTGGATTCTTTGACGAAGTACTCTATGAGCTCGAGTTGATAGATACCGACAGACCATTTGCCGAAGTCAAAGCAGCTCACCTAGTAGACAACGACTTAGTAGATGTCAGCAGTCCTCAGTACAGCACCAACTTACGGAGTGCGATTCAATAAACACTCTCGACCCTTATCGCACACTATAGAACCCTCCAAACCGGAGGGTTCTATAAATGCCACACACACAGTAATCAGCGCATCAAGCAGGAGCCAGATTCTCCATTTATTTCAAATAGTTCCCAGCCGTGAGATACTACCACTCTACCTATGTACGACACGCTCAAAACTCATTTCGGCTACGACAAGTTCCGTCCACTACAGGAAGAAATTGTTACCCGCGTACTCGCCAAGGAAGACTGTTTAGTACTGATGCCAACTGGTGGTGGTAAATCACTTTGTTTTCAACTGCCAACTTTGATGCAGGACGGATTAACGATTGTTATCTCGCCACTCATCTCCCTCATGAAAGACCAAGTTGATGCGCTGAAACAAAACGGAGTAAACGCCGCCTACCTCAACAGCACTCTTACTCCAGAAGAGAAAGTGCAAATTCTCCGTGACGTAACAGATGGCATCACTAAACTTCTCTATATTGCACCTGAGCGTCTGGCAGTCCCACAGTTTGCCGAACTTCTGCACAAACTCCCAGTCAGTTTATTTGCGATCGACGAGGCTCACTGTATTTCTGAGTGGGGCCATGACTTTCGCCCTGACTACCGCAACCTCAACCAACTTCGTACCAACTTCCCAAATATTCCAATCATTGCACTCACTGCGACGGCGACCCAAAAAGTTCGCGACGACATCGTCAAACAGCTCAACCTCCCGAAGCCTCACATCTTTACCTCAAGCTTCAACCGCGAGAACCTCAGCTACGAAGTCTTGCCAAAAAAGGAGTCATTTGGCACTATCCTCTCACTTATCGCACTCCACCCAAAAGAAAGCGTTATCATCTACTGCTTCTCCCGCAAAGACACCGAGAATTTGGCTAAGAAACTAAATGATGCCGGACACAATGCCGGCACCTACCACGCCGGACTGACAGCTGATAAGCGTCGAGAAAACCAGGATAAATTCATCCGGGACGACATTCATATTATGGTCGCCACGATTGCCTTTGGGATGGGCATCGACAAACCCGACGTGCGCTTAGTCATTCACCACAGTCTCCCCAAATCAATTGAAGGCTACTACCAAGAAACCGGTCGCGCCGGGAGAGACGGACTTCCCGCTCGCTGTGTACTACTATTCTCCGTCGCCGACAAATTCAAACAAGACTACTTCATCAGCCTCATTAGTGACCAAGAAGAAAAAGCCCAAGCGAAGCATAACCTCGACCAAACTATCGACTACGGCAGACTCGATTCCTGCCGGCGCAAATTCCTTCTGCAGTATTTCAACGAAGACTACACCACCGAAAACTGTCAGAACTGCGACCAGTGTGTAGCGTTTGCGCCACTGGTGCCAGTCAAGGTCGCGACTTCCAAAACCATCACATCAGCCAGCACCCCCGGCTACTCATACCTCGCCGAGCGCGACGGACTCATTGATAGTGACGGTGAATTCGATTCCGACCTCTTCGACATCCTTAAGCAACTGCGAATGCGCGAATCACAGCGCCTCGGCGTCGCCCCCTATATCGTCTTTGGCGACAAGGCCCTGCGTGGCATGTGTGTGACGAAACCAACCACCAACAGTGAGTTCCTCAAGATAAACGGAGTTGGCGACAAGAAACTCAAAAAGTTTGGAAAGAAGTTTATGGACGCGATTCGTGAGTACGAAAACTAAAGTGGGACTAAACTGCATAAAGCACTAGACATACAATTACAAAGAATAAATATAAGCCTGCCACACAGAGTGAGCAGGCTTATATGAAACACGTCTATACAAAGAGCGAGACAACCCACAACACAGACGCAAGTATTGTGAAAGCAACAGTGAGCATTCTCCTAAACAGCCAACGTTTGTACCCTGGCAAAGTAGGAAAAATCTGATACGCGTATGGGTCCGAGAGACTCATCCGAGAATCGTAGTACAGGTGCACAAAACCGAAGATTGCCACGGCCAGCCACAACTGTGCAAAATCATTGATGAACATCATTTGACTTCCTCTAGAAATTTCAGACTAATAAAAAATAGCACGCTCTTTTGCCACGTCAATATCTGTGGGGTCTCGAGTTAGAACCGTAGGTGGCCAAGGTGGGTTTGACCGATTTAGCTATCTTCAGATTCTGGTTTGATAGTGTCTCGAGCGCTACCCTTTTCTCTATTCCGGTCAGCCAAAAATCCCATAATCACAATGGCAAAAAAAGTTCCTACAGACCAATATAACCATTCAGTCCAGATAAATTTCCAATCGTTAATTGAAATATGTAACCATAAACCTAAGATTAATGAATTTACAGCATGACCTAGAATTGCCATCGAAACTCTTAATTTCCGCTTTGAATCTTCAAACTTCAGAACAAACTTTCTCCAAAAGTGGAACGTTATTGCAATAAAAAGAGATGTGATTCCAAATTTTATAGCATTAACTAGGTCAAAAAAGCGTCTTGGTAAAGTGAATAAGCATATATCCACATGTTTACAATGAAATAAACACTTGTTAACACGACAACAAACGACAGAGTCTCGTCAAAGTTAAATCCATCTTTGTCTTTTGTGCTATTGATTTCATACAATCTTGATAGCTTGAATAGACTCACAAATAACAAAGCTACAGCAATCGTAACTATTAGTAGCCAGATAAGCTGAATCTTCTTTAATGCTTCAGCTGCCTTTTCAACCTCTGGAATTGGGATAGAAAGAAATAGAGCACCAACACCAATGAGTATTCCTACGAATTGAAGTTGGTTCTTATTTTGTTCCCAGAATTCATTTAACATAATGTGTCTCGAGCTAGCTCGATGATGCGGAGGATGAGGGATTCGAACCCTCGGAACCGGTTAGGGTTCGGCAGTTTAGTAAACTGCTGCTTTCAACCACTCAGCCAATCCTCCATATATATGCTCCACATGGTGAAGTACGCAATAGTGTACACAGCCTGCGCAAATCTTACAAATAATCCTCTGCTACTGCTTTGCTGATGACAGCTTTTTACCAAACCACTTTTGGACATCAGGGCGTCGATGCGGACATCAAGGCCAACAACACGGCCGACGTTTCCCTCTTAGCAATTCTTCACTGAATCTTTTCAGGTGCTCTGAGTGTGTCTCAGCCTTCTTTACAATCGTCACCCAACAAATCCATTCATCCGCACAAGCGGAGTCAGTCCAGTCCATAGTTATGAAATCTTTTTACTCGACTCAATAATAGCCTTCATATCTTTAGGGAGAGTGTGTCGAAAGTCAGCTGGGTTTTGCGTTTTCATTTTAGAATTGTATCAAAAGTTTAAAATTGACCGTATATAAAAAGCTCAGAACTGATTTGGACTCGCCACTTATACACCAACCTTATACCTCAGGTGACACTTGTTTGGGCCACTTCCATGCGTAGTTCATAATTGTCAGTAAGAGCACTATTTCTACTACGCTACCCAACAAAAAATAGAACCATGTCTCACCCACCATAGAGCCGGCTATAGTAATGGTGTACAGCACCGGCAAAACAAGATTTGCTATCTGTGCAATTTTTGGCTTGAGTACAAGTGTCAGAAATACCATCAGACTAGGTATCAATATATAGATTGTGGTAAAGAGGAAGAAGAGTTGATTAGCCTCAAAAATAAACACCTTTCCAGCCAAAGCATTTTGCAGGACATCTGCTCGAAAGAACGCAAAAATATCTACGTAGGCAAATACAAAGAGCATGCTTATCCAGAGCGACGCTATCACTACACGAGTATTCATTTTGAAATCATGTAACTCATTCATAAAACAAATATAGCATGGCAAAAACAGTAGAGGATAACAAGAGCACTTTTGCGTTCTGAATACTCTATCGAAGTACGGACTTGCAAAGTATTCAAAGGAACTCAGATAAAAGACTCACATTCCAACACCTCATCGCCCACAACAGAAGACTGTCGCAAAATCACTCAAACTCAACGTAAAGGAGTTCTTTCTTCTGAGGATAGCCTTGCTCAATTAGCGTCGTACGAATCAGGATTACACCTTCTCTTCCGTCACCGTCTAAATCTGCAATCGAAACTATCCGAGGACCATCCTCAGCTCGGTATACACCAAGAATAGAATCTCCCTCTTTCTCTGTCACGACGTATAAAACTTGGTGAGGTAACCAACCGCCTGACTGAGAGTACGGTAAAATTCCGTACATTATCTCTTTTTCTCCGTCACCGTCGTAGTCAATTTTTCTTGATGTTCCATACTGATAATAAATACCATTCACCAGTGACTCTACTTTGCGAGTAGACACATTATCACTATCTTCAGCAAAAGGCTCACATAGTCCGATTGGGCCATCGCTGATAGTTAAATCCTGTGTACAGGATGTGTCATCATTCTCATCATAAACTGTTACTGACAAAATATTCTCAATATATTCAAGCTTGAAAGAATCACGGATGCCACTAAATCCACCGATTTTTTTTGAAAACTTATGCTCAAAATCTAATTCACACGTAAACGGATCAATCACCAGAACAACTGGAACATCTACCGTCGCACCACTCATATCCACCTCCTTAGCAACCACTACACGAAGACCATTATCCGTGACAATACTCTTTACAATCGAAGGAGCCTGGTACGAATTTTTATAAGGAATATCACAAGCCTTATATAAGACCCCTGATTCTGAATATAATTTGGTTTCAGCAGAGTTCATGGAAAGAAAAAATAGTATTTCATCTTTTTTTATCACCTCTACCAATCCCGATGTGAGACCAGAAATGTCATCTCTGTCAATTTCTGCCAAGATAGTTTCTTTTGCAGAAAGTGGAAATTCTGAAGCTGTATTTAGTAAAGTTTCGTACCCATCATTTGCCAGCCTTTGCTCTTCAGGCAGTGTGACCGAAAATTGAATTACTCCAGCAAGTGCAATGATGTACATTACACCAAGAACTTTTTCTCTTTTTTGTGTGGTTAAGCTGCCATCACCCTGAGCATTTCTGTTTAAATATTTAAACAGAAATATATTAATAACAAGAACTACCGGGGTCGATATTATTAAAAGATACGACACTCCAACCATCTCCCAACCGCACGCTGACCCCGCACACCCCCTGCCCTGAAGTAAACCAAAAGTAAAAATCTGCACTGCGTACAGGATTGTCGCAAAAGCAATTGGGATGACGATATTTTTTTTTAAATCTGAAGGAAAAATCCAGCAAGCAATAACTATTGATAAAATAAATGACAAAACCGAAACTACAAAAATCATACTCTTTATTATACAGCACTCATATAGCATTCACAGCCATATACAGCTGTTACAATAAATGAGTTACTATAAGACTTATATTATGATCACTCAAGACTTACTTGATTACATCAACGGGCAAACAAAAAACGGAATTAGTGAAGACGTGATACGCCAAGCGCTTATAAATAGTGGTTGGGACCCAACGGATATTGACTCAGCGCTGGGAAGCAAAGTAGCAGCACCCCACACAGCGGTCCCTCCGGTACCTGGCGGCATGTCCAAAACAGACGCTGCTGCGGCGGTAAAGAAAATGGGTAAATTTAAAGCCGGCTGGGCACTGTTTTCCCAATCTTTAAACATACTCAAGCAGGACAAAGAAATTGTACTGTTCCCTTTTATATCTTCCTTAGCTTTACTGCTTGTAGGTATCGTGACCACTCTCAGTGTGTGGCTATCAGGCCTCGTAGACGTCCAAGGAGAAGACGCGGTAATTACCAACACGACTGCATTTTACAGCGTTGTGTTTGCGTACTACGTCATATCTTACTTCATACTCACGTACTTCCGAGTCGGACTCACCGCAGTCGTGTATGAAAGGATCAATGGTGGCAACATCAGCTTTACAGAAGGTATCAGCCGAGCAACAAACATCAGCGGCAAAATTTTTGTCTGGAGTGTGCTGGCTGGTACTGTTGGTTTGATACTAAAGATACTCTCTGACCGTTCAAAGTTGCTCGGTAAATTAGCTGCCAGTCTCCTGGGTGCAGCCTGGGGTATCGTCACGATGTTTATCGCGCCAACCCTCTTACTTGATAATGTCTCTGTTTGGCAGTCAGTTAAAAATTCAGGAACCGTATTTAAGAAAACCTGGGGAGAAACACTCATTATAAATATATCGTTTGGCTTGGTGACCTCCATCATTACCTTTGGTACACTATTCTTGTTCGGATTTTTGGCGGTCGTCAGCGCTTCACTTGGATTTGGTGCAATCAGCCTCCTTGTATTAGGTATACTATTTGTATGTACGATGATTGGTATTTCAATTATCTCTACAAGTTTGTCAGAAATCTTTAAGGTGGCTCTGTACTCATACGCTCGCTTTGGAATTATCGCCGAGGGATTCTCACCCGAATTCATCATCGGAGCAGTCAAGGAATCGAATCAGAAATAAGGAAAGTATGGCGACAGCTTCAGCTCACGCTCGATTACATAAAACGAACCTCTACAGGTTCGTTTTGTTAGTTGCGGGCTGTCTCGAGTTAGAACCGTATGATACCAAGACCTACTTGACTGATTTAGTTCTTTTCGGATTCTGGTTCGATGGTGTTTCGAGCACTATGGTTTGAGATGATTGATGATTTCATTAGCTATTGCATCGGGTGTCTTACCATTAGTGACAACTGTCATGTTGGCATACTTTTTATATAAAGACTCTCTTTCCTTAAACAACTCTTCCAAACTCTTTTCATCCAGTCCAACGATACCTCTGCTGTTTTGTTCAATCCTACTTTGAATATTTTTAAATGTAGTCTCTAGGTAAAAAATAATTGTGTTTTTTGGTAAAGATTCCATTGTATTAGATGCATACACAATGCTGCCGCCAGGAGCTATGACCTGCTTATTATTTTTAATAACTTCTCTTAAATATTTCGCTTCAATGCCAATAAATTCATCCATTCCAGATCTATCTAGAATTTTTTGTAGCGGCATTTTATATATATTTTCAAGCTCTCTGTCTATATCAAGAAAATTCCAGTTGATCATTTCTGCAAGTACTTCACCAACAGTACTCTTTCCAGCACCTGACATTCCTATTAGAACAATATTGTTGAATTCCTGAATCATTCTTAGATAATAACAAAACTAGCATAAAACATAGTGTCTCGTGCTAGCTCTAAACGGCGGGCTGTCTCGAGTAAGAACCGTGGTCGGTCAAGGTAGGCTTGGTAGATTTATCGGGCTTAAGATTCTAGTTTAGAAGGGTCTCGAGCGTTATTTATTGTAATTGGTTTTACAATATTCTAACGTTCCCATATATCCGTGAGATTTAAGAATAGCTTGCCAAATGATTTTCACCCATTCATGAACAGCAACATCTGTAGCCAATTTAATTGGATCATCTTTAGAACCCAGTCCCGACATCGAATAGGATTCCAAGGAATTACTTTCGATAGTTGCGTCGTGCACGAAACCACATCTTATATTACTCCAAAGATGGTCTACAACATCATCGAATTTTTTAATACTTATTCCTTCTGAGAACTTGTCATCGACCTTGTATCTCTTAGCTATGTCTAATTTAAGCTCTTCATCTAAATACTCGTTGAGAAATTTTTTAATATTTTTACCTTTATCTTTCAAATCTCCTTTTCCACTAATCTCATCTGGATAAACTCTTTTGCATGCAATTTCAGTCATTCCGAATAATATTAATGTCATAAAATGTGACCATGCAATTTTTGAGTTGAATTTATCAAGAAAGTCATCTTCGTCCATTATAAAAAACTTGCTTAATGGGCTCGCATGAATTTCAAAGTAAGTGACTATTTTAAAGAAATTAGAATATTGATTAATATCCATAGCCTCTAAAATTGGATAAAAATCATCAGATAACTCAACGCCAACGTTTATGTACTTTTCGTTAGTTCCGTAACCCCATGAGTATATTTTGCCGAGAAGACCCGCTTCTTCACCTAAGAGTGATGCTAATTTAGCATTCACACTAACTAAATTAGTCTTATCTAAGGCAGAATCTTTCATTTATTAATTATAACAAAGCTAGCACGAAACATAGTGTCTCGTGCTAGCTCTATGATGCGGAGAGTAAGGGATTCGGTCACTCTCGTGGATATTTTCTTCGTCCTTCAGACTCAAAACTATCTCACTCCCTCGACCCCATCGCTTCTGTGCGGAACGAAAAGAATTTCGTTCCGGCTTCGCCAAAAGCTCTTTTCGAATCCCTTACTCTCGCGCAAAACACAATCGTCCGACACTTTCGTGTCGGACTCATTGTTTTGCGGAGAGTAAGGGATTCGAACCCTTGAGGAGTTTATCACCCCTACTTCGTTAGCAGTGAAGCGCTTTCGACCACTCAGCCAACTCTCCGTTACATTTTGATATTGTTCCTACTTCTACACATGTGGAGCGTTGGTATATTACTCACTAATTCTGAATGGTCGTCTGCGACTCCCTTCATCATTGAGCACTCAACCAACTCTCCGTTTAGACACAAAAAACCTTGTGTGTTGGCCAGAATACCACATTGTGCAGAGCACATCAAAGGACCAATTGACTGATGGAAAAAAGTTTGACACTCTGTGCTGCGGAGCCCTTTAAAAACCAGCGAAGGAGACGCTTGTGACAACAGCCCTACTACCCTTCACCCGTGAGTGTGACCACCCAAAGTGCACAAACACCTTCAGGCCAACCGGAGATGGTTCGACGCCGTTTTTGTCTACTCGTGATGGTGGCGTGTACTTTTGCAGCGAGACTTGCAGGCGAACATTCGTTCCCCGGCAAGCAACCCTGGTCGAACTATTGACCGACGCTTTTGCTGCCGCCAATATCCCCTCACCAGGGGAAGTCGCGGCCAGCTTCATCAGTGCGTTTTCACCAAAGGTGAGCGAGCTGAGTGGTGGAATCAACCCCTGTGGTCAAACGTACCGTCAGTTCAAGATTCAAAACCATCCTACGGCCAGCCTGATCAGTTGTGTACTCAGCGGTGACAAAAATTTCCAGGCTCACGTTGGACGCGATGGAGTTGCGCACACCCTACCGCGTATCGGTGATTTTGCACTGGTCATCAGCGAAGTTGAGCCTGACGCACTCTTGCGGGAAATCCGCCAAGTGAAGTTCACCCGAACCATTCCCTTGGGTGCAGCGGTGATTATCACCGCCACTAAAACAAGCGAGCGACGCGGTCGTACCGAGTATCTCGTCGCAGGACACCTCGAAGATGGCCAGCCAGTCTGCCCACCGACACAGGTCGTCACCTTTCAATCTTCAGTGAGCTGAAGAGACAAATCCGCCCGGCACACAATTGTGTTCCGGGCGGTTCTTTTTCTCATTACTGCGGATATCGACTCGCAATCGTCTTGGTAATAAACTCAGAAGCAATCTGCCAGTTGGTGCGTGCAAGCTTCATTAGTTCGTCACACTCCGAATCAGACATCTTCCACAACAATGCCAGACGATCAAGCACGCGACTGTATCGAAGCGCCACAGCACTCTCTGCAGGGGCCGCAATCAGGGCAGAACAAAAAGACAAGTAGGTTTCTCGTCTGTCATGCTCTGGATACGCCAGGATGCAGTCGTGAAGCGGAAGTGTTTGCGTTTGTTCAGCCATCGCTCTCTCCAAAAGTTCTCTAAGCAGGAGCATATCACTTCTTCTTTACAATTCAAGATTGCTTGCTGACACCCACTATCCAAAGAGTCAAGAAAGAATGGTATGCTACTTTACTTATGCAAAATACCCCTATTTTCTATAAAATTTTAGCCAACAACCTCGTCGCTGGTGTGGCAAATAATTTAGTTTGGTTTGCCTTAACATTTTGGGTTTTTATTGAAACCCAATCTGTACTCACCACTTCCTGGATTGCAGGAATATTCGCCTTGATGAGTATGGGCGGTGGCTTTGTCTTTGGGCCAATTGTTGACCACTACCGAAAAAAGACGGCCATGCTCTACTCAAGTATTGTATCTATAGTCTGTTTTTTATTGGGAGGACTTATTTTTTTATACACAGATGCTTCTGTCTGGAGTAATCCGAGCGCGGCTGAGTTATGGTTTTTAATCACCACGCTCATGATTGGAGTAACCGCAAACAACCTTCGCGTCATCGCACTCTCAACCACAGTCACAATGCTGTTCGAGAAAAACCGCGATAAAGCCAATGGTCTGGTTGGAGTAACTCAAGGCTTGTCGTTTGCTATCACTTCCGTTTTAAGTGGAGTATTGATTGGTTTCTTTGGTATGGGTACCACACTTGTCGTAACCATCATTGCAACGAGCTTGGTTATTATTCACTTACTGACTCTCAAAATTCCAGAACCAGAAGTTGTACATATAGAAAATCAGTCGACAACAAAAATTGATCTTCGCGGGACATATCTTTTGATACTTACCATTCCTGGCTTATTTGGGTTGATTATTTTTAATACTTTTAATAATTTCTTAGGTGGAGTATTTATGGCACTCATGGACCCATATGGACTGTCACTTATGTCAGTCAAATGGTGGGGTACTTTTTGGGGAATCGCCAGCTTAATGATGATAGCTGGCAGTATCTATGTTTCTAAATATGGAGTCGGAAAACATCCCCTGCAACGAATTATGTTTTTCAATATGATTATGTGGTCAATGTGCATTATCTTTCCAATTCAAGCCTCTATCCCCTTACTCGTAATCGGTATGTTTTTATGGCTCGCTCTTTCACCTATTGTGGAAGCAGCCGAGCAGACTATTCTCCAAGCAGTTGTTCCGTTCGAGAGACAAGGAAGAGTATTTGGATTTGCCCAAAGCATAGAAAGCTTTGCCTCCCCTATCACCACTCTTCTGATGGGACCATTAGCGCAGTTTATTTTTATTCCCTTTATGACAACAGGAGTGGGAGTTAGTCTGATTGGTGACTGGTTTGGAGTGGGAGCAGACCGAGGAATCGCTCTGATATTTATCATCGCTGGTTTACTAGGAACTATCGTCACCGCTATCGCCTGGAAATCACGACCGTATAAGTATCTCTCAACACACTACACAGAACTCTAGCAATGACTACTTAATGACACTCGCCACCGCCTTCACTAAACCAGGTGTCATCACTGGAGGAATAACATTCTCAGCGGTTGGTTTTTTAACCAATGAAGCAATCTTCTTAGCTGCCGCTAACTTCATTTCGTCAGTAATATTATTTACTCCCCTATCAAGGGCACCACGGAATATTCCCGGGAAAGCCAATGAATTATTTATTTGATTAGGAAAATCTGAACGACCGGTGGCAATTACGTATGCTCCGGCACGTTTGGCATCTTCCGGCATTATTTCAGGAATCGGATTCGCCAATGCAAAGACAATCGGCTGATGTGACATTTGTTCGATATGAGCCGAAGCAATCGTGCCAGGACCAGATACTCCAATAATCGCATCTGCGCCGTTTACTACTTGCAATACGTCACCTAATATTTTTTCGCTGTTGGTCATTTTTGCCAACTCTTTTTTGTACCCTTCCAGGCCTGGCCGACCTTCGTAAATCGCCCCTTTTGAATCAGTCACTATCACATTGGTGATGCCTGCCTTTACCAACAACAGGGTGATTGCTCGCCCTGCAGCTCCTGCGCCCACTACTATTACTTTCAAATCCTCTAACTTCTTCTCAACTACTTTGGCGGCGTTTATTAACCCCGCTAAAACTACAATTGCCGTACCGTGCTGATCATCATGCATCACCGGAATATCTAACTCAGCCTTCAAACGTTCTTCAATCTCAAAACATTTTGGTGCAGCAATATCCTCGAGATTAATTCCACCAAAACCCGGAGCGATTGCCTTTACTACCCGAATTATTTCTTCTGACTCTTGTGTATCAAGCACAATGGGAACCGCATCAACATCTGCCATGTGTTTAAAAATTGCACACTTCCCCTCCATCACTGGTAAAGAAGCAATTGCGCCAATATTTCCCAAACCAAGTACAGCCGAGCCATCACTGATGACGGCTACCATATTTCTCTTCATCGTATACTCGCGAGCTTGTGATGGATTTTTATATAAAAAAGATGACACCGCACCAACACCAGGCGTATACATCGTACTCCAGTCAGTTTTGGTCTTGAGGGACCCTTTGGCGACCACAGAAATTTTTCCTTTTAATTTCTTATGGAGAGCGAGGGCAAGTTTGTTGTAGTCAGGCTTTTTGGCAGACATTGGAATGTGTAGTTATTGAATGTAAGGCGACACACTAGTATACGTCAGCGACGCAGAACCGTAAATTTTACAAACAAAAAGCGTGACGGAAAGAGAATAAACTCCTTACGTCACGCTTGAGCAGACCCAGTAGGGACTACGCTTTTTTCGTGATGCGAAGAACACCGAGGCCTCCCAGGCCTACCAACAACAACAAAGCAGCGGCCGGCAATGGCACTGGAGAAGGAGTGACTTTCACGACTTTTCCAGAGTATGCGCCATTGAGAGTCCAGTTCACGTCTGCAGGGTTAGAAACCAGCCCAAATGCGCTGTTGAAGAAAAACACCGACAGCAGAAAGTCAGATCCGGTATTGAAGTCAATGGTTGGGCCGGCAAACGAGCCAAATTGGCTTGAATCCAGAAAACCTGTCGTAGAGACAAAAATGTTTTCTGTTGGCTCAATCGCGAACAGAGCCGCCTCTACATATGCCAAGTCGCTGGTGCTGGTCGACACCGTGAGGTCGTAGTTGAACACTCCGCCGTCGTACTGCAGAGCGACTGCCGAACTGATGAACTCAAAGTTCAGAATCTGGTCGGCATCACCGTCCAGCGTTCCGGCTCCAAGCACCAGGTTCAGCGTATTGTCAGGCGCCGGATCCAATACCACCAAATCGCCATTGATAGCCGGAATAGTGGCAGCAGAGACAGGCATCGCCATCGTCAACGCTGCAAACAACATACTCATGAATCTCATGTGAAAGTACTCCTTGTAACAACAAGAAAACGGTCGACATGACCGTTTTTACTGAACTAAAATCTACCACTCTTATACAAAAAAACAACCCTTTCCTTCGCGGTACCATCTTATAAAAAGAAACAGGCCGGAAGAGTAAACTCTTCCGGCCTGCGTAGATTTCGAATGAACGTTTAGGCAGCCTTGCCCTTCTTGCCGGAGTTTCCGGCGGCCATCGCCTGCGAGACCGCAGGGTCGTTGGTCGCCTTCCCGGCGTTGGGGTCGACCGGATGCCGGATGACCTTGCCGATGTCAGCGCGCGCTTCGGCGAGCGAGATCGGGCCGAGCTGGCGAATGACGATACCGTCCTTCACCACCACGTACTGGACGAAGTCGCCGTTCTTGGTGCGAATGCTGTAGATGCATTCGCCGGTCTGCTTGTTGCAGTCGAGCTTCTGGCTCGGGTTGCAGAACAAGTCGAGCGTGACAGGCTTCGGTGCAGCCGGAGCAGGCAGTTCGACCTTCTTCGCCCGCTTCTTCAGCGAACGGGTCACGGTGCGTGCCTTCTTCGGCGCCGGTTCTGCCACATCAGCGACAGATTTCATTTTATCGGCGGTCTTGCCGTCGATGGTGATGACACGCGTCGCGAGCAGACCTTTTGGGGCCATTTCTGCCTCAACCTCGAAGGAGGTTTCAGCGGTGAAGCCCTTTGGCTTGAAGCCGTCCCGCTTCAGTTGGTTGGCAGGAAGATGAATCTTTCCTGCGTTGGTCATGACGAAGCCGAACGTTTTGAACCGACTTGCGTCCTCGAGGACACCGGTTGCGACGATGGTTGTGCTTGCGATATTTGTCATTTGGATTCTCCTAATTCAGAGGAACTCGGTTGCACCATGCAACCGTTAGTATTAATACTTTAGCATCTTTTAAGTCTTTTGTCAATAGCAACAAACCCTTTGCATACTTGCTACAATAGACGAATGAAACTCTCAGACAGCCTCGCTGAACACGTCCGTATCGATACCGCCCACAAAAAAGCCCTCACCCGTCTCCAAATAGAAACGGTTGGTGACTTGCTCTATCACCTCCCGGCTCGCTATGAGGATATTTCTGATGTGCAGTCCGTTGGCTCATTAGAGAAGAACCAAGACACCGTTGTGTACGGCCAACTCTCTGGCCTAAAGACCCGTAAAGCCTGGAAGAGCAAGAAGCCAATTGCCGAAGGGTATGTAGAACAGGGTGCAGCCAAGATGATAATAATGTGGTTTAACGACGCGGACCTGGCCCCGCTGTCCCGCGATGGAATGT
>CAYGOP010000004.1:0-10486 GCA_964351645.1 uncultured Candidatus Saccharibacteria bacterium
CTGTAGCTCCTGGTTCGTTTGTGCAAGTTCCAGTGGCGGCTAGCTGTGGTTCTTCTGCAATTTGTATGACTACTTCTGCGAGTACCACCAACGACAGTGCGACCACTGACCACCTCATCACGACAGCTGGTCCGTTTTCTGCCGGTAAGGTTGTTGCGAATACCGCCAATCAGACTACCAATCTAGATGTTGATCAAAACCGCTATACAGAACTCGAATACGCAATTACGCTTACCGTAAACGCTTCAAACGACGCCTACTGTTTCCGCGTGACTGATGCAGGCTCAAGCTTGGACTCATACGCTAAACTACCTGAACTCACATTGGCCTTTGATCCGACGATGAGTGCAGTAACGCTCAATGACGGTCTGGATATTTCTCTTACTTCTGGAACCACGACACTGGTTATTGCCTCAACAACAGTGACAGATCTCAATGGGGTGGCTGACTTTGGTACTGCTACAACTACGTTCTATAAAACCTCTGTTGGTGCAGCCTGTACACCAGATAATAATAATTGTTATGTAGCAACCAGTACTGCTTGTAGTCTAACTGCGTGTACTACTACGTCATGTACCCTTACTTGTTCAGCTGAATTCCAGTTCCATACTGACCCAACCGACTTTGATGGTGGTGAAGAGTGGTATGCCTTCATGGAAATTTCTGATTCTACTGGAGCATCTGATTTCGATACTTCACCAGGTGTCGAATTACTCACCTTGCGGGCTCTTGATGTGCAAAACGCGATTGGATACGGAACGGTAGATATTAATCAAAACACCGGTAGCTTCAATCCAAATGTTGAACTCTTAAATATTGGAAATGAATCTATCGATGTCCAAATTGCCGGAACCGACATGACTGACGGAGTGGCTTCATTTATTCCTGCGGCACAACAGCTCTTTTCAACATCAACCTTCAATTACGCTGCGTGTGTATCGTGTAACACGCTATCTGTGACAGGTACAAATGTAGAAGTAGATTTAACAAAACCAACAGTGTCTAATCCGCCAGTAGTTGATGATATTTACTGGGGAATTGAAGTGCCATTTGGTACCGCAAGTAATCCACATACAGGTATTAATACCTTTACCGCGATTGCTGATTAATCTGTATATGTCTCCTTATTCTATAAATTCCCATGATAAAATAAGCGGAATGAAGCAAAGACTTCACCGATTTTGTACTGCTCTTTTGCTTGGGATTTTGATTGTTCCGAGTGGTCTTTCGGCGCAGTCAGACGATAAGGAGGCTCCTGAGATTGATAATGTACAAATTACTGAAGTATCCGAAACGAGCGTGACGCTTACCTGGGAGACTGATGAGGATGCTGACTCTGCGGTCAACTACGGACTTCAGCCTGATTACGGTATTGTGCGTATTCCTGTTGCTGAACGAACGAGTCACTCTATTACTTTAGATAACCTTGAACCTGGCCGCGTGTATTACTTCCGCGTTGTGTCAGCAGATGATAACGGTAACCAAGGGATTTCTGCTGACTATCGCGTACAAACTTCCGGCACCCCTCAAACGGGAGAAGGACAGTCGTCAGCATCAGGAGAAGGGCAGAATACACAGGTTGGAGATGGAAACAAACCAGATGATCAGTCGCAAATACTTACGGATACTATCGCAGATTCTACTGCTACCTTGAGAGTTATTGAGCTTATTAACGAAATTACTGATCCACAAAGATTACAAGAAATTGTAAATGAAACAGTAAAAGCCATTCAAGGTATTACCGAGGACCTAACGATTGTTGGTCCGCCAACCGTAAAACCCGAAACTACCACCGCGCTCGTTAGTTGGACGACAGACCGTGAAGCTTCTTCTGAGGTACTGTTTTCTCCAACCAATGGCTTTGATGGAGTAAATTACGAATTTTCACAACAATCTACTGGTGGGAATGTAACTGACCATGAAATTAACCTCATCGGTTTGGTCCCGTTTACTGAGTACAGCTTTAAGGTAATTTCAACAGATGATGTTGGAATTCGAGGTGAAAGTAGAAACTTCACCTTTAAAACAAAAGCGACAGCGCCAGATATTCGTAATCTTCGAGTGATTAAAGTAGAAGAAAATGCTGCTACCTTGGCATGGGACACGACCGTTCCGGCTAAGGCTCTGGTTGAGTATCAAGACCAAACGACTGGTGCACAAAACTCTGTTGGTCGGCCAACCCTTGCTACAACACACCAAATGAGACTAGCTGACCTCACGCTTGGTACTCGGTATGTTGCTTTTGTGACGGCTGAAAACTCTGGTGGAGACAGAATTCGAAGTCAGCCAATCCAGTTTATTACCGTGCGTGATATCGCTCCGCCAATTATTACCAATGTAACCAATGAATCTACTTTGTTCCCAGGAAATGACTCACAAATTCAAACCATCATTGCTTGGGCAACAGACGAGCCAGCTGCGTGTCTCCTGACATACCAAGAGGGAGTAGCCGGAGGAACTGAACCATTTACAGTTGAGCCAGAACAAATCGAGTACAGTACGAAACATGTTGAAGTGGTGGTAGATTTTGCGCCCGCTACGGTATACCAGTTTTACTTAGTCTGTAGTGATGAGGCTGGGAACAGTATTCAATCAGAAAACTTCGTACTCTTTACGCCAATTCAAGAAAAGAACATCATCGACTTGATTCTAGAAAACTTTGAGTCAACCTTCGGATGGGTTAAAAATATCGGCGCGTAGTAAACGTAATTGGGGATAGAGTCAGTCACAATTTGTGACTAAGGATGTCATAATAGTACTATGGCAAAACCGCTCATTGTAGCTCGGGATCTTTCAATTATTTACAACAAAGGTAAGTCAAATGAGTTTAAGGCTTTAACTGGTGTAAATACTGATATTTTTGAAGGAGAGTATATTATTCTCTTTGGTCCTTCTGGGTGCGGTAAATCTACTCTCATGTACTCCATTCAGGGTTCTCTCCCTCCTGGAGAAGGAACATTGCTTATTAAAGGAGACGACGTGTATGCCTATCCACCGTCTGAGCGAGTATATTTTCAACGCTATGTAATGGGAATTATTTTCCAATCATTTAACCTGATTGGCTCTTTGTCTGTGCTCGATAACGTAGCATTACCAATGATTTTCTGTGACGCTGATAAGACCACTCGCGAGCGTCGCGCACAGTCTCTGCTTGATAGATTTGGAGTAGGTCATGTGTCACACAAGATTCCAGCCATGCTTTCAGGAGGTCAGCAGCAACGTGTGTCAGTGGCTCGTTCGATGGTGAACGACCCAAAAATTCTTCTGGCCGATGAGCCAACCGGAAACCTCGACTCCATTTCTACTCAGCAAGTGATGGATAAGATTGACGAAATTAACACGTTTGATAGACGGACCATTATTATGGTGTCGCACAACGCTGCTCACTTAAGTTACGCCCACCGTGTGTATTATCTTAAAGATGGTCGTATTGTTCGAGAAGTGGTGAATCCGCAACGAAAACAAATCAAGCCAGTGCGAGAAGGGGAGACTATTGTGACTGAGCTCGAACAGCTTGCTCGTCTTTATCCATATGATTCAGTAGATACACTCCGAGTAAAAAGTTTGGTTAATTATTTGACACAAGACTTCACCTTTAATCAAATTAGTCGTCTGGAGCATGCAATAGGTTTGCTTATTCAAGGAAAGATTGATCGCACATCTTTTATTAAAAGTCTCATCTTGTCTTATGAGAAGGGGGGAGTAGAGATTCCAGAAAAAGAGGCGCGCAGAATGGCAGGGGTTGCTGACAAGATGATTAATCGTTCAGATGACATCCGTCGTTTTCGTGCCCGGAAAGACAATGATGATATTTTCTTCAGTCAAGACAAACTCGCTGAGCGAATGAAAGAGCATTTGACTCACGAATACAGGATTCACCTCTCTAAAGAACAAGATGCGAATATGACAGAACTCATTGCTGATAGAGTAACCGGTGTAATTGAGGAAGGGGAGCTGAACGAAAGACTCATGAAGGGAGTTCGTTCAGGTGGCTTGGCGCTGTCTGAAGATGAGGCTGATGACATGACTCGGTATTTTGAAAAAATTATCGCCCAAGGAATCGACGTAAGTTACAAAGCTTAATATGAGAATTCAAGACTTAGCGCAACTTTCAACTCGAATGTTTAAGACCAACCCGCTCCGTACCTGGTTGACTATTTTAGGTATGGGTGTAGGAGTGGGAGCAGTGGTTGTTTTGGTTGGATTAGGCTTTGGTCTGCAGAAAATTATTTTGGAGCAAATCGTGTTCGGAGAAACGCTACTATCTTTGGGTGTATCTTCAACTGGCTCCCAAGGACCAAGTTTGACCCCGGAAACAGTCGCTGACTTTGAATCAAATGCCGAAGTGCTGGATGCAGCTCCTTTGGCTCGTTTCCCGGCGCTGGTGACCTACAAGGGATTGACTGGGAACGTTTTTGTACAAGGAGTAGAACCTCCTTACTTGCGGTACGCAGGAGTGACCGCCAGTGCGGGTGAAGTGTTTCTTGAGGAGGATGCTGAAGACACAAACTCAATCATGCTTTCTCCGGCTACGCTAAAGTTGTTCGGAATCGAAGATGAGGAAATAGAAAGCTTTATTGGCGAGAAGGTGTCTTTTCGACTACTTGTTCCAGCAGATGACGGTACTGAAGATGTGAATGAGATTATTATCGATAAAGAATACACGGTTCGAGGTATAACAAAAGAAGAAGGAGTATTGAATGCCATCATGATGCTTCCTGAGCTACGTAATTACGTAGGGATTGAGGAATATGAAAGAATCCAAGTGCGAGTAGACACAAACGAAAATCTTCCGATTATGGAAGCAAAACTTATTGAAGAAGGGTATCGGGTAACTGCTCTGTCTAAGACAGTAGAGCAAGCTTCGAAGATTTTCCAAGGAATTCAGGCGGTGCTAGGTACTTTTGGTGGGATTGCTCTTGTAGTGTCTGCTATCGGGATGTTTAACACGATGACGGTTACGCTTCTTGAGCGAACAAAAGAGATTGGGATTATGAGAACAATCGGAGCGTCTCCAAACGATGTGAAGTACCTGTTCGTTTCAGAGTCTGTGGTAGTAGGCTTCTTAGGAGGAATTAGTGGAATTGTGATGGGGGTGACGCTCGGGGTCTCGATAAATATCTTCTTAAATATTGTGGCTGGTCAGTTCGGGGGGCAGTCAGTTGCACTTTTTTCATTCCCACTTGATTTCCTTACTTTTATTGCACTTTTCTCAGCTGCTGTTGGGTATCTAACAGGTATTTTCCCAGCCCGTCGTGCGTCAACTTTGAATCCACTGGATGCGATTCGGTACGAATAAAAATGTAAGGGTGTGTATATTCTGTGTATAACTATCTACAAAAGACACAGGTAACAGTTACAATTAGACAAAAGTTAGTTAGTTAGTTAGTTAGTTATTTATTTATTATTTTATATGTCGTACAACAACGAAGAGTTTCCGCAGTATGTAAAAACAGCTGGAAAAATCACAGTCATTACCGCTTTGGTGGGGATGTTTGTGTTTATCGCTGCCTTTATGGTAGATATCGGTAAACAAGAATTAAGTAAGGTGTCTGCGCAGACTGCGACTACAACCCTGACTGTGTTAAATACTCCGCCGGAATTCACAGTATTTCCGTACGAAGTAGTCGAATCATCAACTTCAAGTCCAACTAACTCATTCACCTCAATTCAATGGGCAGCAGTAGGTACAGACAGTAACTCTGCCCCGTACTTCTTACTCGTTTGCAGCACTAATGCAAGTCCAACTGCAAACGCGGCAACTAGTTCATTTAATCTAGGTTCAGCACCACCAGTATGTGGTGGAGGTACACAATGGGGAGTTTCAACCTCAACGGTATCAGGTGAACTAGCTACTGTATCGACTACCACCTCAGAGTCTGCTCCGTTTGCTGAGTTGAACGAATGGTTTGCGTGGGTATGTGACGATGATCCAAATAGTCCGCGATGTAACACTGTTCCGAGTCAAGGATTGTATGCTACGAGCTCATCTCCATTCCATGTCAACTTCCGTCCAGTACTCAGTCTTGCAGCGAATGATGGGCCAGTAGACCCAGGTGATATTATCAACTTCCTCTCTACTTCAACTGACCCTGACATAGTTGGGGGAGAAGATAACATCTTTATCACTATCTGTGGAACCAGTTCTAATTATGACTCTGTTACAGACACCTGCTCTGACTACATTGCCTCAAGTACCGCTGGAGTTACTGCTGATGCGTTTACCTCTCGTACTATTGGTATCCCAACTCGAGACCAAACATATCCAGCCTTTGCGTACATTTACGACGAACATGGCCATGAAGCATCAGCCAACCCAATTGATGTAAGTTTCGATATAAACAACGTTGCACCATATGTGCTTGGCGGAAACATTGAGCTCTATGGACAAGCTGGAGTTGGTTCAGACCTAACAGTTACTGTTCCAGCCGGTGAGACACCAAGTAGTACTCTGAACTTTACTATCCAAGACAATAACAGTTGTCTCACAGCTGCTTCATCAAGCGAGATTACTGGTTACCAGTTCTCAGTCTTTCGGTCTGGTGTAGGAACTACCACTTGTGATACCACAGCCACAAACTACGACCCAAATAGCTGTTACCCAAGTGGTATCGGAACCTCAACTTGGAGTTACTCTTGTACTGCAACAACGACCTGTGCAAGTCCAAATCAAACTGGCATAGAATACACATGTGATTTCCCACTTTGGTTCGTTGCAGACCCAACTGACTCAAACCCTGGCTTCAACCCTGTGGTGTTCGCAGACCAAAACTGGTCAGCGGCAGTGTCTGGAACAGATGATGACGGTGCGACAGGAGCGCTTGCTACCACATCAGTACCACGTGAACTCATTAGTTTCGCTGCTATCGATATCCTTGCTGCCGACATTGCCTACACGCCGATTGCCCCTGGTGAAGACACGGGTGGAGTTAATGCAACTTCAACTGCACAGAACGTTGGAAACACGGGACTTGACCAGGACGTGAGAGGTGATTCAATGTGTGGAACTTACTCACCAAGTACCAAGTGTCCAGTTTCAGCGACTTCAACTATTCCTGAATTTGAACAACAGTTCTCTACGATTCCGTTCACCTGGGGAGCAGGTACAGCAATTTCTTCAACCACAAACGCTGAGGCTGAGCTAAACATTGCCTCAACTACTGCCACCTCATCAGCAGGTTGGTCAACTGGTCAAACATACTGGGGTATCCGAGTACCAGCATCAATTACACTGGCAGGTAGCTACACCGGTCTTAACACCTTCTTTGCACGAAATGCAGAAGATGTAGACTGGTAAAAATACTACAATATTACACCACGCTTTCAGCCACTGTTATCCTACAGTGGCTGTTGCTTTTTAAGGGTTTTTTTTCGATAATAGAGAGACTTGTGCATGAGCTGTTTTACGCGTAAATTAATTATTTTTCTTCTTATTTTTCCAGTGCTTTTTATGAGCACGGGGATTACTGAGGTGTTTGCTGGTTTTGGTATCACGCCTCCATATGTGCGTAATACAAGCCTTACTCGAAACTCAACCTATGAACAACAAATTCTCTTAGTGCGAAGTGATGCAAACTCAGATCAAAAAGCTGAAATTGCAGTTGATGCTCCAGAGATTCAAGATTGGATTCAGATAGTTGAAGGAGACGAAGTGAAGATGCCTCGAGGGGTGCAAAAAGTTCCTATTACTGTGAGGGTGATGGTTCCGAAGGATGCTGACTTTAAGGACTACGAAGGAACTATTCGAATCCGTACTTTACCAGATGGTGATAATGTAGCTCCTGGTGCAGTAAATATTTCATTAGGTGCGCTGGTAGATATTCGTTTGTCTGTTATCGACAGAGAGATTAAAGATTTTCGGATTCGGAAAATATCAGTTCAAGATTTAAATGAGGGAAGTAAACTGGCCTGGCTTTTCTTCCCAGGGAAGATTAGGTTTGACATGTTGCTTGAAAACACTGGGAACGTTGACGTGTCACCATCTAGAGTAGAATTTAGAATTTTTGACCAGACCGGAAAAGTACTCCTTGAAGAAACATCTAACATTGGTAAGGTTCCAACTATTCCACCGTACGGAACAGAGACAGTTACCGCAGAGATTCCAACTCGGCTCGTAGCTGGAGGTTACATTGCTCGTTACAAAATTTTCAATGGTGATGAGGTGAAGCAAGAAGGTGACTTGTCATTAAATATTCTCCCTGCAGGATCCCTTCAGGTTGCCGGATTTGGTTTTATGGGTCTGTCTGCTCCGCACAAGATTTCAATCCTTTTGCCGGTATTTTCATTGTTGATTGCTACGATTTATGTCTGGAATGCTCGACGGCGGACTAGAGTTAAATCAAAGTAGTATGTTTAGAAATCTTTCAAAGATTATACTGCTTTTCATTCTGGCAGTACCTGCAATTTCCTCAGCTCAAAATTTTTCAGCCACCACAACCATTACATTAAGTATTTGTGGAAACCTTACTGTGGACCCTGGTGAGCAGTGCGATGTGCCTGGGGAGACTGGTGTTTATAGTCAAACCATAGCTGGAAGACAGTGTACGACTCAGTGTCTGTTTGGTGCCTATTGTGGTGATGGAATTCTGCAGACTGCTTTCAATGAAGAATGTGATGACGGGAATAATGATGATGGTGACTTCTGTTCCGCCATATGTAAAATTGAACCAGCTGGTTCAGGCGGTGGAGGTTCTTCAGGAGGTAGTAGTGGTGGAGGAGGGGGGAGTACCAGGGATCTTGGGGATACTCTCATAAGTATTATTGGTCGGGCGTACCCTTCGCGAACAATTAATTTCTTACTTGATACAGAATCTGTTGGTTCAGTACGAGCTGATTCACAGGGAAGGTTCGAATTCTCTACTGAAGCCTCTCCAGGAACAGCAACGCTTGGTCTGTGGTCAACTGACACAGCTGGCACACGTTCAATCACGTTAAATAATACATTTGATGTAACTCAAGGAGCGGTTACAAATCTCAACGGAATCATTCTTCCTCCAACTATCAGAATAGGAAATGCAAATATCGTTCCTGGCTCCCAGATAACTCTTTCTGGCCAATCAGCACCAAATAGTACGATTGAAGTTAGTTTTGATAATGATGCAGTAGTTGAAAGGGTGACTAGCGGAACTGACGGTTCTTGGTCTCTGTTATTCAATACTAGTCGGCTCTCAATTGCTCAGCACACCGTCCGGGCTCGTAGTATAACTGGTAACCCACCACTAACCACTGAGAGTAGCTACAGTACCTCCTTACAGTTGTTTATTGGGGTTGATGGACAAGCAACGCAACCTTCGGACCTTAATCGTGATGGTTCAATTAATCTTATTGACTTCTCAATTCTTATTTTCTGGTGGCAGACAGCTGGTGGTGATTCTGACCCACCGGCTGACATAAATCAAAATGGACGAGTAAGTCTTGAAGACTTTTCTATCCTTTTGTTCAACTGGACAGGATAAATCGCAAAACAAAAAATGTTTTGCGATTTTTTGTGTATAAGTGAACTCAATTGAGAAGTGTGCAGAGTACAATGAAGAAGTACTTACGTGGGAGGTAATCAATTAGTATTACTGCATGCACTTTTTGTGTATGAGCACTTCAGCCGAGTGTCACCAGGTGAGTACGCTTACAGTTCAATTTTGAATACCGGAGTGGAGACCAGTATTCTGTACGGGTTTACTCGTATATATTTTCAACACCACGAAAATATAAGCTGGAAGCTAATACAACGTAGAGCATATGAATCGAACGTCAAACACGTTCTCTATGCTCCAAGCTACTGCAGCGATTGTTGCCTTCGCCATTCTTCTATGGTCGCTAGGTCTTCCATCACTCCGCTTCGCGGAAGCTGCTAATGTCACATCCTTCAGTGACACACTTTCGGACTCAGCTCCGAGTGTTGTGTCAAACCACACAATTGAATTTGTGACCCCTTCAGGTTTAGTGGCTGGTGAAACTATCACCCTTACTTTCCCTGCAGGATTTACTGGAATTGGAAGTCTTACTGCCGACGACTTCGACCTCGAAATCAACTCTGTTGATCAAGATCTCGATGATGGAGCTGCATCTGGAGCAATCTGGAATGTAACTGCTGCCGGACAAGTAATTGATATCCAGTCTGGTACAGACACAATTGCTCCAGGCGACACTGTTACTATTGAAATTGGGCTTCATGCCTCATTTGCGAGTACCAGTGACGCACAGATTACAAACCCAGGAACAGCAACTTCGTATGAAATCGATGTTGCAGTTGGAGACACTCCAGCTGATACGGGAAGTACTCGGGTGGCAATTGTAGACTCAGTTACAGTTACTGCGTCTGTCGACACCGTCTTTACCTTCACGGTAACGGGCGATGCTGGCGGAACTGATGTAAACGGTACTGATACTACCGGTGGACCAACAACTGCGACGGAAATTCCGTTTGGAGTATTGGTTGCAGATACAGCAAGTACTGCTGCTCAAGACCTGCAAGTAACAACAAACGCCT
>CAYGOP010000004.1:10496-33516 GCA_964351645.1 uncultured Candidatus Saccharibacteria bacterium
TGCCTTTGTGGTGACGGTGCAATATGATCAGCAACTCACTTCTGCAAACGGTGCAGACATCGATGGATTCGCCGACGGTGCATTTACTTCAACTCCTGACGTGTGGGCATCACCTGGTGCTACACCTGGTTCAGAAAATGAGTATGGACACTGGGGGCTTTCAACAACTGACACCTCTGTAGGTGTTGGGTTAGGTAATGATTTTGGAAGCGGACTAGATTTCGTTTCCGCTTCAACAACACCTGTTGAAATCTTCCGACACGACGGACCAACCGATGGTACTGTAGCAAACGAAGGAACTGCTACAGCAATCTACAAAGTGGAAATCACAGCGCTTCAAGAAGCTGCTACTGATTACACTGCTACGCTGACATACGTAGCGACGCCAGTGTTTTAAGTAAATAACTGGCTCCAAGCTTGGAGTTAACGCAAAAAACCCTATCTCCCACCACGAGACGGGTTTTTTGTTTGAGTAAATGCCGGAACGGCATATTACAAAACATGTCTTTATTTGCCCCTTTCCTAGGGCAAATAAAGACTATCGACTTTCCATATCCACTCAGGCTTGAAAATAAATACCTTAAAACATGTCTGAATCGGCGGCTTTGGCCCGCTGTCGATTCAGACTAGCGACTTTCCATACCCACTCAGAGTAGTGTGACAAAATCAAACATGCCTGAATGTAGCTCTATTTAAGAGCATGTCTGTGTACAGAAGATAATTCAACCGTAAAAGCTTGTTACAATATAGGTATGAAACCACATTGGGGCATTTTTTGTTTGCTGGGAGCTTTTGTCTTTTTATCAGTGCCAAATTTCTTGCAGGCAGCATCTTTGTATATTGATCCTCCAATCAGTACGCTATACCGTGGCGACGCTGTGAATTATGCAATCAGACTAGATACCGACGAATCAATCGGTGAGTGCGTAAACGCAGTTGACGCGATTGTGTCCTATCCCGCAAATATTGATCCGGTAGATGTGTCAATCGGCAACTCTATTTTTAGTATGTGGGTTGAGCAACCAACTATTAACGAGGCTGAGCGGACAATTACCTTTGCTGGTGGAATTCCTAATGGCTATTGCGGTCGAGTAGCGGGTGACCCGATGCTGACAAATGTGCTTGCAGAGTTTGTTTTTCGTTCTCCCGGATTTATTGTTGGTCAAGAAGCGTTAGATGATAATCAAGCAGAGTTGAGCTTTGCTGATGAAACTACCGCTTATTTAAACGATGGTTTTGGAACTAAGGCAAACCTTACTACCTATCCTGCCCGCATTACCTTGGCTGAAGGAAGAGGTGATGTCTTGGTAAACTCATGGAAAGATAAAGTCGATGCTGATAATATACCGCCTGAACAATTCAGTATCTTTCTTGAGCAACAGGATGTTTCCAACAAGTATTTTATTGTCTTTAACACAACAGACAAGCAGACCGGTATTGATGTGTACCAAGTTATGGAGCAGCCTCTCTCACAATTTGGCTCATTTGAATGGGGTCGAGCTGATGCTCCTTGGGTAGAAACACGCAGTCCATTTATCCTTAAAGACCAGTCGCTCAATAGTGTGATTCGAGTAAAGGCTATCGACAAGGCAGGAAATGAATACATCGCAACGCTTATTCCTGAAGAATCGCTTCGTTCGTATTCACCAAATCAGATGATGACTATCGTGCTTGTTATGTTTTCGGTAGTGCTTCTTGCAGTTGTGATTATAATCCTTTCATTCTTTATTCGAAAACGAAAGCGAAAAGGTGCTGATTTAGAGCCTGAATTAGAGGAAGAAGAACTTGAAGATTTTGACGACGAACATGAAGAGATGCTTGAAGATGAGTTACCAGAAGTAGAAAATAAATAATGTCTAGTATGTCCACCTCTGTCAACAAAAATATGCACGTGAAATTGGCAAAATACTCTTTATCTTTTTTAGTGCTCTCATTCCTTTTCTTTGCTTTCGCCCAAACGAGTCTTGCTGCTTCATTGTCACTTACTCCAGCTACGGGTGTATATACCTCTGGAGCAGCGTTTACTGTGAATGTGCAGGTTGATACCCAAGGGAAGCCAATTAACGCTGCAGAAGGTACTATTAGTTACAATCCTCGCGAGTTGTCAGTTGTATCAGTGAACCGAGCGAGTTCAATTTTCAATTTGTGGGTCACCGAGCCAACTTTCTCAAATGCCGCAGGAACAATCAATTTTAGTGGCGGTTCACCGTCTGGATATACCGGTGGAA
The DNA here is from genome assembly GCA_964351645.1 of uncultured Candidatus Saccharibacteria bacterium. Lineage (GTDB taxonomy): Bacteria > Patescibacteriota > Minisyncoccia > Phycocordibacterales > UBA918 > OLB19. Next base: position 12,725 of record CAYGOP010000004.1, read on the forward strand.
GGGGTACGATAATGAGTGTGACATTCCGTTCAGTTGGTGCTGGTTCTTCACGAGTATCCTTTACCAATGGTTCTGTTCTGGCGAACGATGGCAAGGGAACAAATGTGCTAACGTCAATGAATGGTGGAAACTTTACTATCCAAGCAGCGTCCGCAGCTCCAGAGCCAGAAGCGATTGAGTATATTGCTCCAGCGAATACACCTGCAGCACCGGTGGTGAATTCCTCCACCCATGGCGATTCTTCAAAGTGGTACACAGCAAATACAGCTGAGCTAAGCTGGTCTCTCCCAACTGGAGTGACTGCTGTGCGAACTCTCTTGAACGAAAATCCAACCAGTGTCCCGACAAGAGTGTATAGTGACCCGATTCGAAGCATTACCTTAGAAGATTTACCGCAAGGAGAATCTTATTTCCATATTCAGTTTCAAAACGCAGATGGGTGGGGTAAAGTGAATCATTTCCGACTGGCAGTTGATTCTGAGAATCCTTCTGCAGTAAAAATTTCACACCCAGAAGGCGCTGATTTGGCTAATCCGGTGCAAACACTCCTGGTTGATGTAACAGATGAGACATCGAACGTAGAGAGACTGCTTATTAAAATTGACTCAGCTGAGCCATTTGAGGTGCTTCGTCAATCCGCAACCGCAACTATTGAGCTACCTCCTCTAGAGCCAGGGTATCACTCCGTGATTATTGAAGCATTTGACCAGGCTGGAAACAGCACAATTGGAACCTACTCATTTACCATTCTTTCATTTGATAGACCAATATTTACTGACTACCCATCACAAATAAATGAAGAAGTTATTCCAGTGATTAAAGGTCTTACTCGACCAAACGCAACGGTTGAAGTATTTGTTCGTCGGGTCGGTGGTGAGCCAACAGCATATTCTGTACAAAGTGATACTGCTGGAGTGTTCACCTTTATTCCTGAAGGTTCGTTCTCAACTGGTGTGTACGAACTTTCGGCACAAGCAACAGATGAGTACGGGGCGCAGAGTGAGCTTTCTGACGTTGTTAGAATTGCTGTGCAGCAGCCGGGTTACTTACAGATTGGCTCGTTTATAGTAAGTGTACTTTCAGTGATAATTCCACTGGTTCTACTGGTTGCATTCCTTATTATGGGTACCTGGTATCTCTTCGCGTACATGCGTAGATTTAGAAGAAAGGTAGGGATAGAGTCAGCTGAAGCGCTTGAAATTCTTCATCGAGAATTCTCTAGTCTGCAAAGGGTGCTTCGGACACAAGAGAGTGAGATGCAAAAATCTCGAAAAACAAATAAACTTACTCAAGCTGAAGCGCAAATGATTGAAGTGCTAGACAAAGAACTTCAAGCTTCACAACGAAAAGTTGAAAAAGAAATTCAAGATGTATCAGAATTAGCAAAACAGAAACGTAAGTAAGAATCCTATGATTGAAAAACCGAAAGAACAAAAAAATACTTTAAAAATAGTTACCTTTGCCTTGCTTGGTGCTTTGCTGGTGTATACCCTCACGATGTATTTTACAAATCAAAGATTTGAAAACTTAGAAAGCCAAACACGTCTCCTTATTTCTGAACAAGAAACAATACTAACATCAATCGCGCAGATAACTGCTCGAAATGGTGCGGATGCGGTAACTGAGTCAATTGTCCGTGACTGTTCTGTCTCAGAAAGAAGCTCATTTGACACTCTGCTTGGTAATTTAAACAGTGGTTTAAATAGAACGCAGCTAGTTGAACTTGAGCGTTTGTTTGGTAGATGTGGAAGTTTTTATTCAGAGAGAAAATCTGTAATGGTGGCAAGACTTGTACGAGAAATTGAAATCTATGATACTTATGTTAATCAACTAAGTGCTATAACAAATGCTGATGAGTCTGATTCATATAAGCTGCAGCAGTGGAAACAACTCTCAACTGAAGAGCAAAAACTAAGCATGTTGTTTGCTCAGCTGGTTCAAAAGCAAGATGAAATCATTTCGTCTCTGTTGGCAGGCAACTCAGCGCAGTCTGAGGAAATACAAGCGATTCTTTATAGTGTAAATGAGATACAGGAAACGTTAGTGGTAACAAATAGTCAGGTTGCAAAGCTTCGAGCTGAATTAGTTTCATTTTAGCTATCTATGGATAGATTTATTTCGTTTTTAAAAAAATATTCACCCTTCAAAAAACGAAGTAAAACTGTTCGTTACATGTTTCCTGCGTTGGCTACCTTTGCTGCTATTTTGAGCGCTGCAGTAATTACGACTCAAGACGTATCATATGTAAGACTGCAGTCTTCAACTGATGCAGTTGAGGCTGGGCAGCGATTTTCTATGGAAGTATATGCCAATGCGCATGTTCCGGTGAATGCAATTGACATCACACTCTCTTTTGATAAAAACGCCGTTGAAGTTCTAGAGGTAGATAGGGGGCAGTCAGTGCTCACAATTTGGACTCAAGATCCGATTGTTGAAGAAAATAAAGTTATTCTCCGGGGTGGAACCTTTCGGAAGGGTTTCTTAGGTGAGCACCTAATTGCATCAATTGACCTGAGGGCTTTGAATACTGGTCAAGGTTCTTTCCAGGCTTCTGATGTTTTATTTCTAGCAGGGGATGGTTCAGGAACAAAAGTTGCTGTTGCCGAGTCTGTTGGTTCAAAAGTGAACTTCTTCGTCTACGATGAAAATACAGACCCTGAAGAAATTGCTCTGAATGTGAAGGTGAGAATCCTTACAGACTTAACTGGCGATGGGAAAGTGGACTTACAAGACATTAGTTCCTTCATGGCTGCTTGGAGCTCAAAAGACAAAGTGTATGACTTTAACAATGATGGTCGAATGACTTTCAAAGATTTTTCAATAATTCTGGCTGATTTCTTTCTAAAATAAGCGTTTTTAACCAAAAAGTGTTGATAAAAGTGGTGATAAATAGTGGACAAGACTGGTATTATTATTGTGTGATGGGAATAATATGGCGATAAACAACTTTAGTTGTGCCAAAAATGTCACGTAGTAGTAAAAAAATTCATATAACTAACAACTCTAAACTTAGTAGGGGGCGCTCTGAAAATAAGCGTCTTCCTAAGGCTATTTATAGTGACCAATCCGTTTCGGTAACAGAGTCGGTGGTTTTGTATAAGTTAGTTTTCCATTCCAGAAAGGCTATACTCCTGACGTTTTTGTTGTGCTTGAGTTTTTTGTGGCAGCCAATAGATTATGCTTATGCTGATACTGATGCTGAGGCACAGAGTGAGTCTGTAGTTGAAGTTGATAAAGCTCCTGAAGTTTCAGTCGAAATTGCCGAGCCTGTAAGTGCGCCTGAAGAGGTTGTTTCTGTAAACGATGTCGTGCTGGAAGAGGAAGAAGAAAATATTAATGACACTCCTGATGAAGTTTCTGTATCTGATGACATAACAGATGAACTAATTGATGAGCAGTCTGAACAAGCAGAGAATCTTGATGATACTGTTGTGGCCACAAGTTCAGCACAAGATACTGCTACCTCAACAACAGAAACAGAAGCCACTCAAGAAACAGTGAGTGATGTAATCACTAGTGCAGAAAATCAAAGCGCCGGACAGGAGTCTGATACTGCTGGTTCTGGTGCTCAAACAGAAGAAGATACCGATTCTGATTTTGATAACACAACAGAAATTGAAACTGAAACTTCACCAAACTCATCTTCAACGAATGAACTGCTTGGTGAAAGTGAAAATATAGCTGATGGTGAGCTTATTTCATATGTTGAAAGCGATTCTCATTTTGCGTTTACAAAAGACGAATGTACACGAATTGAAGATGGTTCCTATTACTGTCACGATTCAGGCGCGGCTGCTGAGCTTGATGACTCTTTGATAGCTGCCCCAGACGTTGATGGTGATTTGGAAATCTTTCTCATACAAAAAGGAGTGCGACATCAGATTACGTACAACAAAGTTGATGATGTGTCTCCGTTTTATGATGAATACTCCCAGACCATTGTATGGCACAGACTAGTTAATGATCGCTATCAAATTATTTCTTTTGATATTGCTACAGGTGAGGAAACACAGCTCACAGATTCGAATGTGAATAATATGGAGCCGGCTCGCCATGGCGAATATACTGTGTGGCAACGGTGGGTGGTGAATAATTGGGAAGTGATTCTGTTTGATGGCAAAAATGAAAAGCAGATAACTGATTCAGCTCGTCATGATATTGCCCCACATGTACGGGGACCGTTAGTGATATGGAACAGTCAGTCAAATGATGGGACACAGTCTTTAAAAACCTACGACATTCAAAATCGTACCTACACCACAATAGAAGACACCGATGGTGTATCAGTGGCAAATCCACGCATGGTCGTTATGTATGAGGCGATGTATGAAAATGGCGATATTATTACCAAAGGGTTTGATTTAGTGTCTGGAAAGATTGTTCCACTTCAATCCTTACCAAGGGAGTTGCCAGAAGAACTGCCTGACACTGATTCTACGGGTGAGACACGAGCTTTGATTCAGCATAAGCCAGAAACAAGAGAAACAGAAGTTGATGATTCAACTGATAATACCGTAGGTAACACTGGCACGACAACTCCTGAATTACCGGACGGAACACTTGATTTAAGTCGGTCAACTTCAACCGAGAGTGAGATTCTTGAGTTCGAAGAGTCGTCCGAAGTGGTCGACATTCCCGACCTGATTATCGAACCAACAGAAGAGCTTGAAGTACAAGCAACCAGTACACAGTCCTAAAAAAAATACCCTTAGAAATAAGGTATTATGTGAAGAACGGAGTTATGAATCAACTGCGACTGTTAGAACGTATACACAAAGTAATTTCTGCCTGGTTGGTAGGTTCTTTACTGTTGCAAGTAGCGAGTGTGCTTTTGGTGCAAATGGTGCTCCTTATTCCGTTCCATGCGCAAGCGGCAGAGGTGGTGATAGATAGTACGGCGTCTACGGGTGCCACAAGTAATAACGTGACGGGGGCCCAAAATGTCTTCCTTGACGATCAAACCGGCTACACCTTCTATCGTGATAGTACCGGGCAGTGCGCATACCAGAAAACAACTGATGCCGGAGCAACGTGGTCGGGTGCTATTGTAGTGGATAGTCAAACCGACTGTGTAAAGATTGTTGTTTGGTATGACCGCTGGACACCTGGAGATACCACCGGAAATCTCATCCACATCGCCACTCTTGATACGAGTGATGATGATATCTTCTATAATTACCTCGATACAACTACTGACACCCTTTTCCTTGGTACTACTCCAGTCAATACTGGTTCAAATTCTGGTCAGGTGCCGACTATTTCTGTAGCTGCGAATACTCACACGATTACCAAAGCGACAGACGGTAAGATATATGTGTCCACGAATGACGTTTCAGATGCGTATATTGTGTCGTGTACAACCAGTTGTGGTTCAACAACCAGCTGGAACGAAGTTGGTACCTCTCCGTTAGATCTGCAGAACGACCATAATATTTTAATGCCACTTAGCGGAGGGAACGTCTTGATTATCAACCGTGATATTTCCGCCAACGATTTTCGGTCATCAATCTGGAACGGCTCAAGTTGGTCTTCCTGGAACGTATTTGACGCCAACGCAGTTGAGAGTGCTACTTTTGATGGTGGTATGTCAGCCACTATCGATATTGTGACTGGTTTTATTTATCTGGCTTATGCAGCAGATAACGACAATAATACCGCTGATCATGATATCAGAACGGCTATCTTTGATGGTTCTGGCTGGACCAATACAACAGATGTGTTTACTGATATCGCCGGACGAGGATTAAACGACGTATCAGTTGGGTACGACCAAAATACTGGAGATGTGTATGTTGTGTACGCTATCCGTGACACTATCGCTACGCCCGCGAGTGCAAATGTGTATTATCGAGTATCCACTGATGCGATGACCACGTGGGGTGCTGAACAAGGTCCGCTTACTGCTGCCGCTGATAATTATTACAAACCTGTCATTACGTTAAATAACTACGAACGAATGTATGTTACCTGGTGGGGTTCTGGGGCAGATGATTTAGTAGGAGAAACAGTGGCTGATATCGGCCCGGATACACTCCTGGCGACTCAGGGTGCTCATCTAACAGAAGTTCGCTCTCCAACAACTGATTTTTATATCGGTGGGCAGTTTGTCGTATCTTCAAAATCTTCGCGGAGTATTTCATCTTTTCGACTCACTGAAACAGGGACGATTGATGGTGATACTGAACTAAATAATATAAAACTTTACTACGAACTGGACACATCAGTACCGTATGACTGTGCGAGTGAATCTTATGGCGGTGGAGAGTCTCAGTTTGGTGCTACTGATACTAATGGATTTTCTGGTGCAAATGGTAGTTCTGTGTTTGCAGGTACAATAGTGAACATTAGCCCAACCGAAACAGCGTGTTTCTACCCAGTGCTTGATGTGCTTTCGAGTGCGGATGCTGGTGACACTATTAAACTAGAGGTGTCTGATCCAGTAGTTGATGTAGTTGTTTCAGGAACGACTATTTTTCCTGATGCTCCAGTAAGTATTGCCGGCTCAACTACTGTGCTGAGTCCTAACCTTACCCAGAACCATTATCACTGGCGTAATGATAATGGAAGCGAAACGGGGGCTACCTCTGCCACTGGTGGGGTGGAAGATACAGCCCTGACTGCATTATCGAAAGAGTCGCCAGTTCGCTTGCGTATTGAGGTGTCAAACGAAGGGGCTACTACTTCGCTCTCAAACACATTCCGATTGGAATACGGCACGGCGGCACCAACCTGTAATGATGTAGTGTTTTGGACTGATGTTGGGTTAACTGACGATGCGTGGAATATGTCGCCAAGTGGAAATATTACCGACGGAGCAGACACTACAAATATTGCTGAAGCAACAGGAGGAGTAACTGATGAGGCGAGTACGTTTCTCACTCCCAACGGAGCCCTACGTGACCTACAGTCAACCACCAGCCCAGTCGTACTAGAGGTAAACGAATTCATTGAAATTGAGTACTCGATTGTCGCAGCAGCAGGAGCTGTAGAAGGTGAAACGTACTGTTTTCGAGTAACTGACGAAGGGGAAGAATTAAGTTTCTACACAGCGTACCCGCAAGCAACCATCGATGCTGATGTGCGTGTCAGCTCGCAAGGTGCCCAAATTGCGACTGCAGATATTCCGGGAATCGACGTCTATTTTGGAGGAACTTTTGTGATTAAAGAAAACGTGAGCTCTCGCTCTGTGACAGATATTACTGTGACAGAAATTGGCACGCTTGATGCACAGACTGGATTAGACAATGTTCGGCTCTTTTACGATACCGACACCTCTGTACCTTACGACTGTGTCAGTGAGTCATATAGCGGTGGTGAGCCCCAGTTTGGGTCAACTGATACTGATGGCTTTAGTGCAGAAAACGGCACTTCTACTTTTTCTGATACGGTCAGTATCTCTACTACCTCTAGTTTGTGTATATATGTTGTGGCCGATGTCACATCATCAGCTGTAAACAATCAAACTGTGCAGTTTGAGATTCAGTCAGGCTCAGCTGATGTGCTCGTAAGTTCTGGTTCTGTTGCACCGGCTACGCCAGTTACACTTACGGGTTCTACAACCCTTAGTGGAGGTGAGTTAGTGCAGACACATTATCATTGGCGAAATGATGATGGGACAGAAAGTGGTGCATCGTCTGCTACTGGGGGAGTAGAAGATACAGCTCTCACTGATTTTAACTTATCGAGCGAAATTAGATTACGGTTTGGAGTCACGAATAATGGCTCGACATCTTCCGTGCCAACCCGTTTTTTGCTTGAGTTTGGACCACTAATTACTACCTGTGAAAATGTATCAGTCTGGACCAGTGTCGACGCTACTGCGGTAGATGACTGGGATATGTCTGATAGTGCCAATCTTACAAATGGAAGTGACACCACAAATATCTTAGAAGCAGTGGGAGGTGTCACTGATGAAAACACAACTTTCTTAACCCCTAATGGAGGAGTGCGCGATACTGAGGCCATTACGGCAAGCACAACTATTGATTCAGATGAGCATACTGACATTGAGTACAGTATTACTTCAACGGTAAACACATTAAACGGCACTACGTATTGTTTTAGATTGAGTGCGAATGGTGCGCCATTACAGGGCTACACAAATTACGCTCAGGTAAGCACGGTTGTAAAAAGAGATTTTCGTATCCAAAGAGGAAATGCTGTTGTGACCGGAACCTCAACGGTGCTGGTTGCAGGCACAGATTATATCGTACCTAACTCTTCGACCAGTGCGTTTATTCGTATTACCAACTCTCATCATACTGGTGCGGGAGATGTGGTTGGTGGAGGTACACAAAACGTTGATGATGTTACGGCATACATAGAAAATCCCGAAAATATTGAGACAAGTATCACTATTGCTCGTCCGAGTACAGCAATTGCAGAAACGTTTGTTGATTGGGAGATTATTGAGTTTGTAGGACAGGCTGGGACAGACAACGAAATGATTGTGCGTGATTCAGGGGTGGTGAATTTCACAAACGCGCAACTTATTGCTACCGGGTCTGTGGCAACCGTTGTGGATGATTCTAAAGTGGTCGTTTTCATCACTGGCTCACGAAACCAAAATACCAGTCGCAACTTTTATGCCGGACAAGTAACATCAGACTGGAATACCACAACCAACCAACCAGTCTTCACTCGGGGAGCAACAGGTGCATCATTTGTCGATGTCAGTTACGCAGTGGTGGAATTTACTGGTTTAAATTGGAACACACAAAGAGTGGAGCATACCTATGACACATCAGCGTCTGCCTCTACGACGGCCATCACGCCGGTTTCATCATTAGAACAAGCGTTTTTACACACGCAAAAACGCATGGGTGCCAGTACAAACGTTGTGCATTTTGGTCACACTGTCTGGCTATCGAGTGTTGGTGCGGTATCGTTTGAGCTGGAGCCTGGGGCAAGTATTGCAATTGAGCAAACTTCTGTGGCTTGGGTAATTGAGAATACACAAACAGGTTCCAATGGAATGAATGTGCAAAGACAAAGTGGTTCGACTATCAACGGTGCCGAGCCACTGACACTGGAGATAGCTATTCCTGTAACGGTCAATGCAACCAATAACACATCGCTCTTTGTAACCAGCCGAGCTGGTGGTACAAACAACGGTTATCCTCGTCCAATTATGGGTGCTCGTATCACTTCAGTAGATACCTACGAATTGTGGCGTAGTGACACTGGTACATTACTTTCTTATCAAGCGGAAGTAGTTGAGTGGCCAGTAGCTGACTTAGCCTTGCGTCAAAATTACTATCGCTTCTATGTTGATAATGATGCTCTTACCCCAACTGACCCATGGCCACCGGCATTGAACGACCTGGGTGAAAATACCAGTTTGACGGTGAATGATGAACCTTTGGGTGAAGATGCATACATAAGACTCCGTATGTCTATCAGGGTTGCAAATGCAAACATGCCTGCTGGATTGGAAAGTTTCAAACTACAGTTTGCTGAGAGAGTATCTACTTGTACCGCAGTGGCAAGTTGGAGTGATGTGGGGCAGGTAGCGAGCTCGACTATCTGGCGCGGGTATATTGGTACTTCTACGACTGACGGGACAGCTCTTTCTTCTGATCCACCATTGCCTGGTGACTTGCTCATTTCAGTGTCTGATGTTGCTGGTACCCTCGAACATACAAATAACTCGAGTGCCAATCCGTACGTTGTATTTGATGGAGAAGATGTTGAGTACGATTGGTATCTTCAGCAGAAAGGAGCAACGCCGGAGACCACGTATTGTTTTAGAGTGGTAAGAGCTGAAGACGACAGTGCTCTTGATGGCTATTTGCACTATCCACAGATTCGAACCGCTGGCTTTTCGCCTGTCACCGCCAATTGGCGATGGTATTCTGATATAGGAAATGAAACCCCAAGTAATGCACTGTCGGCTGAAAATGTTGCGCCTGCGAATATAAATATTGATGATACGCTCGCTTTGCGAGTTACTGTAAAAGAGCGAGCGAATGTGAACGGTTTTGACACAAAGTTCCGTTTAGAATTCTCAGATGATATTACGTTCTTTAACCCAGTTCCGTTGATTGCCTCTTCCTCGTGTCTACAAGATTCTTTATGGTGCTATATCGATGGAGGGGGAGTTGATAATGCTTTAATTACTGAGTCTACGCTGTCTGATAGCGATGGTTGCGTAGCAAGCGCAGGGAATGGGTGTGGGAGGCACAATGCTTCTTCTGCCTATGTGACTGGTCACACTCACGGTGCTCAACAAGCACAGGAATATTCCTTTACGCTAGTTCATGCGGCAGCGAGAGTAAATGCGGTTTATTACTTTAGGTTGATAGATGCAGCAACAGATATTCCTGTGCCATTTGACACAGGTGGTTCGTACCCGTCGGTTGTGTCTGGTGAGTCTTCCCTTACATTCTCTGTTTCCGGATTACCGGCAGGAACCTCAACTGCAGGTGTGGTCACTGATGCAACGACGACTGCAACAGATGTGAATTTTGGAGAACTCATTTTCAACGATGATGCTATTGCAGCACAAAGAATCACAGTTGAAACAAATGCAACGGAGGGGTATCAAGTGCTGAAATACGCTACACAAAATCTATTAAACAGCTATGGAGTTGAGATTGCATCGGTAAGCTCAACAAATGCTGCTCCGGCTGGGTGGGTGGCATCGTGCGCTGCAGCAGCGTCAACTGGCTGCGTAGGGTACCACACGACTGATGCAGTGCTTAGTGGTGGCTCTACTCGATTTGCGCCTGTCGATACCTATGCCGAACTCTCGACTGAACCGGTTGAAATTATGTTCACATCACTACCAGTGTCAGATACGGTTGATGTGGTGTACAGGGTTTTGGTTGATGAAATGCAGCCAGCCGGTGACTACGTTACTGACATAGTGTACTTAGCCGTACCAGTCTTCTAGGTGCTATAATATATTGATGATTTTGAAGGTTTTTATTCAAGCCCTCTTTTTAGCTGTCGCACTTACTGTATTGCCGTCGCTCCTTTTTGCTTCTGATATTTCGGTCAGGCCATTCTTAATTGATGTTGAGCTTGAACCGCGTGACATGCATCAGGAAACTATTACGTTGAAAAACGACTATCCGACCCGGAAAGCGGTTCTCTATGCCACGGTAAATGAAATTACCGTTGATGCAGTTGGAGAGATAAAAGAGTTTGTATCTCCGGTAATGACAGACAGGACTAATACGGTAACCAGCTGGATTGAAATTACTCGTGGCCGTATCGAGATACTGCCTGGTGAAACTGCAGAAATTCCTCTTAGTGTAAACGTGCATCCGTACGCCGAGCCTGGCGAATACTTTGTGTTTATCGGCATGGTGGAGGCCTCTAAGCGTCCAGTAGCAGAGGCAATTGCCATGAGTGGAGATGCGAATGGTGTAATTGTAAAAATTTCTATCGCTGATCAGCGGAAAGACAGTATGCGCATCAGTAGTTTTTTAATAGACAGATTTGTGACTAGTGATGAGAGCAAGTTTATTAACATTGAAGTTGAAAACCTGGGTGACTTACCGTCAGCTCCATCAGGTGAGATAATTTTTTATGATTCCCGTGGTGTTGAAGTGTCGAGTATTCCTGTTAACACTAGTGGTGTCTCAATCGCTCCTGGTGAAAAAGCGATTTTAGAGAGTGCGGTGCCTTTAGGAAAAGAGCTGGGTAAATTCAAGGCAAACGTTTCACTTCAGTATGGCGAAAATCAAAGAGCTGCTCTCTATGACACCACTTACTTTTATATGATTCCGTGGCCTATTCTCCTGATACTTTTTTCGATATTAATCTTAGTGTCTTTCGTAATAACCTGGTTGTTTCGGCGAGCTTTGCAAACTGATGAGTATGATGAATTTGGCGATGATGTGATAATGTATGTAAAAGACGGTCACGAACCAAATCCGCAAGAACATGACATTGACCTCAAGAAAAAGCCTGAATAGTTTCATTTGCAGTGTTTTACTGAGCTGTTTTTTGTTTCCTGTGCTTACCCATGCGCAGTCATCTCTCAGCTTAAGCGTTTCACCTACCCTTATTGAAGTTTCTGCCAGCCCAGAACAGGCCTGGTCTAGTTCGGTGCGCGTTATAAACTCCAATCCCTTTGAAATTCAAGTGTTTGCTGATGTAGTGAACTTTTCACCCCAAGGAGAGGGTGGGCAAGGAAAGTTTATTCCAGTGTTCTCACAAGAATCTCAGGGACAAACAATAGCAGAGTGGATAACGCTCAGTGATGAGCTAATTGTGATTCCTCCCGAGCAAACCGTGCAAATACCGTTTACCGTAAATGTACCCCAAGACGCAGCGCCTGGTGGTCACTTTGCCGCCATCTTAATTGGCACACGCTCAGAGAAGAATGAAGAAGGGCAATCAAAAGTGGAAACCTCTCAAGTTGTTTCGTCTTTACTGTTTTTAAGGGTGGCTGGAGATATCATTGAAGACGGTAGTATTCGTGAGTTTGTTACTGAGCGTACCATTTACGAGTCACCAGAAGTCCAATTTGATTTACGCTTTGAAAACAAAGGGAATGTTCATCTACAACCCCAGGGTGAAATTAAAATTTTAAACATGTGGGGACAGGAGCGAGGCATTATTCCTGTGAATCAACGTTCATTGTTTGGAAATGTTCTGCCAGATAGTATTCGGAAATATACTTTTCGTTGGGCAGGGGAGTGGTCTTTTGCTGATGTGGGAAGATATTCAGCTATTGCTACTCTTGGGTATGGGGAAGAGGAAAAACAATTTGCAACCAATACAACTTACTTCTGGGTTATTCCTTGGAAGGTGTTAGGCTCTATTGCTCTTATTATGTTTGGGTTTGTATGGTTATTTACCTGGGCAGTAAAGTTGTATGTGCGAAAAATGCTCTTACTAGCTGGTGTCTCACCTGAATTGCAGTCAGTCAAACCAGCACATGCAAAAATCAGGAGACGAATTTCAGTAGTTGCACCATTGGAAGCAGGGATGTTGGATTTAAGAAATCGCTTCCATCATACACATTCTCTGAGTGGTAAGGTGCTGGAGATGTTTGGTTTCATAAAAAGCTACAAGTGGTTTTTTGTAGTAGTGGGTGCGTTTGTGCTTTTGGTCTTTTTGCTTGTTCTCTACGTCGGGTCTGCGTCTGTGTCTGAGCGAGCATATCAAGTGACCATTGATGGTCTTGATGGGGAAGTACAAATGAATTCTGATGATATGAGATACAATGAACTTATAGAGTCTGAAGTGGGGGAAACAATCGTTGATATTAAAGAGTTTCCTGCCATTGAAATTATAAATCGTAGCGGTATCTCTGGTCTGGCCGGCGAGCTAAAATTTGACCTGGAGGTCAATGGGTATCCAGTCGCACGTGTTGAAAATGAGTTCGGAACGGCTGATGAAAAGACTGTTATTGTCTACGATCCTGAATATGCTCAAGAAGCGTTAGAGCTTAGCAAATTCATTGGAGAGACCTTGCTTTCTTCGTACGTCGACGAGGTGGAGTCAGTGTATCCTATTACCATTTACGTCGGTTCAGATCAAAAAAGTGATGTAGAATAAGACATATGTCCAAGAAAGTCATTATTCTCGTATCTGTGCTGTTTGGGTGTATCGTGTTAGGAATGTTTATTTTTGCGTATCTACATGGTGTTTCTGGTGCGTCCGAGACAACTGATGTAATCACACAGTAACATAGCTATGAATATTCCTTCCAAAAATTCACTTATTACGTTTGCCGTACTCTTTGTGGTGCTGGTGTGTGCGGTTTGGTACACCTACACAGTTATTCAATCACGCCAGGCAAACAATGCTGATGACAGCCCAGCAGTATCTGCGTTGTCAGCAAAACCTGGTCAATCAGGATATACAGATATCAATGGAAATGTCGTGATGCTGGAAAGCTATCTCGGCAACGTCCTCGTAGTGACTTCATGGGCTAGTTGGTGCCCTGCCTGTGCTCAGACACTGCCTAATTTTGCAGAACTAGGAAAGCGGTATCAAAATGCTGACGTAGTCGTGCTGGCAATTAATCGGGCGGAACCTAGCTCGACAGCCCAGGCTTTTTTAAACGCCATAAACGCAACAGATGGACTCAATCTAGTGTTGGATCCAGGTGATAGATATTTTAAAACCATCGGAGGTTTTAGTATGCCTGAAACCCTATTTTACGACACGGCTGGTAATGTGGTGTTTCATAAGCGTGGTTCTCTGGAGCTGGAAGAGATGGTTGTGCATGTAAACGATGCTCTGAAAGCTAATCCTGTCCGAGAATAATAGTGCTCTGTAACCTTTACATAACGAATTTAGTATAGTATAAGTAGATTAGGTCGTTATGACTGCAAGCGCCTCTTCCAACCTTTAGTTGGAGCTTCTTTCGAAAGAAGTTTCAGAGTCGCAACTCATAATATTATGCGTAATGCAGTCGGTTTCCTCATCGTTCTTTGGGGATTATCACAATATTTTTCTACTGCGGTTCCTGCACTTGATAGTGCGGCGCGTGAATCGTTCAAAACGGTTGAAGTTGCCGCACAGGTTTCGCAGGCAGAATTGCTAAAGAAAAAATAATCCATGGGTCGGCTACGCTGACCCTTTTTGGTATTTAAATCGAGTACTGTATACTTATCACATATGAAACTCAGCCGAGTCGTAGAGTACGTTTTCTTTTTTGGTTTGTTAGTGTTGGCTGGCTATATGGTCTGGCTCATTATGGCTCCATTTGTAAGTGCTTTGGCGCTCGCAGCAATCATTGTCACCATCTGCTATCCTTTATTTGACCGAATAAGATTGCATGTGCCTAGACAGAACCGAACTATCGCAGCTTTCTTAGCAACGATGGTGGTGCTCGTTGCAGTCATTTTACCTATTGTGCTGATTTCTTCACTGGTGATACGTGAAGTAGTAAGTTTCTATCAAGAGCTTGATTCTGGTGGTCTTTCAATTCAATCTTCTGTCAATAATATAGAAGCAGTTGTGCAGACATATGTCCCCAGTTTTGAAATCGATTTAAGTGAACAGATTAAATTAAGCGCAGAGTGGTTTACTGGCAATCTAGGGGCGATATTTGCTGGAACAGTCTCTACTGTTTTTGCATTTTTTATTGCTCTTATTGGTTCGTTTTATTTCTTTCGCGACGGGAAAGAACTGCTGCAGTTAGTTATTAAAGCCAGTCCGCTTCCCGACGAGGAAGATGAAATTATTTTCGCACGTCTGGTTCGAGCGATTCGTGCTGTTGCGACAGGTACCGTACTTGTGGCACTCATTCAAGGTTCTTTAGTGGCTATTGGTTTTACATTCTTTGGGATTGAGCGGGCAATTCTCTTTGGCTCTATTGCATCACTTGGAGCTTTAATGCCTGGAATTGGGACAACGATTGTGACAGCACCAGCAGTTATTTATTTGTTTTTTACGGGAGAAATTGTCAGTGCTACAGGCCTTTTGATTTGGTCAGTGCTTATAGTGGGGCTGGTTGACAATCTAATTGGTCCATACCTAATGAGTCGTGGAAATAACATGCATCCTTTTATTGTTTTGATATCAGTCTTGGGAGGTATTGCGCTTTTTGGCCCAATCGGATTCATTATTGGACCGGTGGTGGTAACTCTCTTTTTGGTACTCTTGGAGATATATAATCAATATATAGTTCAAGAGCAACGTATAACTGACGAAGCTGAGTCATGATTAAACGAGATCAAATAGAAGCAATTCTAAAGATTAATGGTGTACAACCTACTTCTCCGGACGAACAAATTCGTTCGGTTCTTTTGAGTGCCCGCTACAGTAAAGATGAGGTTGATACAGCTATCATGGTTTTGCGTGAAAACACCAAGACTAACCAAACTCGAGTAGACGGATTGCACAAAGTTTTTCGAACCGATGAGGCCTTGGCTCCTGAAGAAATTTCTCAACTATTGGGGATTGAAGTTGACCTTAGTGACAGGGTTCGTCCCCAAAGTAAAACTCGTGACTTTTCACAATTGCAATATATTTTGGTCTGGGTTCTGTCATTTTTGCTGGCTATCGTAGGCCTTTTGTTCTACATGTATATATATAAAGTTGGAGTATTTCACCCGAGCACTGGAATAACTATTTAAAATGTCTTTAAAATATTCTGTCACGTCCGTTTTTATTTTAGTCCTTATTCTACAGCTTGCTACAGTACGTGTTGATTTTGTAATCCCGTCATTATCCTATGGATATTTCGCAGAAAAACCAATACAAAAGGTTCGGAACCTGCTCTCTGTTTCTCCGCAGTCGGTACGGTATGTGTCTGCTGAACAGACAAGTGACTCATTAATTTTTGTGGGAGATGTTTTGTTGGCTCGCAATGTAGAGTTTTTGATGAGCCAGCATGGAAATCAGTATCCGTATCAGGGAATGGATTTTACAATGTTTGGCCTGCAGCCATATGTATTTGGAAATTTTGAGGCTGCCATACCACAGAATCATGTACCAACACCGATTAAAATGATTGATTTTTCGGTTGATTCTAAATACTTACCAGCCATGAGAAAAGCTGGCTTTACTCATGTATCGCTGGCGAATAATCATAGTCTCGATTTTGGCGAAGGTGAATTTAGTTATACTGTTTCTCAGCTTGAAACGAATGGTATTAAGACAGTTGGTCACCAACGCGACCTTTCTCGAGAGTCTGTTGAATTTGTTGAAGTAGGAGGCGTTATGGTTGCGATAGTTGCTATACATACGCTCCATAAGCTACCAACCTACTCTGAATTAAAAGAAGTTTTTTCGTATGCTTCAAGTCGAAGTGAATTTCAAATCGTCTATGTACACTGGGGAACAGAGTACAAAAGTACCCATAACTCAAGACAGCGTGATGCAGCTGAAAGATTTGTTGATGCTGGTGCTGACTTGATTGTTGGTCATCATCCTCACGTAGTGCAAGATATTGAGCTGATTAATGACGTGCCAGTGTTCTACTCTTTGGGTAACTATATTTTTGATCAGTACGACTCTAGTGATACCGAACAAGGTTTATTGCTTCATTTAGATTTTTCTGAACTGCGAAGTATTTCATTAGTTCCTGTCTCTAGCGAAAATAATTTATCACAGCCAGCGCCAATGGATGAAGCAGATCATGCTCGTTTTTTGCAGTTACTAGCTAAACGCAGTGCTCCAGATGTGCAAGATTTCATTTTATCTGGGTTTTTTCCACTAAATGTGACGGTTGCATCTTCATCAAAAATGGCTATGATGAGCAGATAAAATTGTATTATGTTTAACAAATTTGAATTAGCAGGAGGTTTGATTAGTATTGGATTTATGGCGTTTGCGCTCTATATCATCCAGGCACAAAACTTTTTTGCGACTCCAGTCGGTACAGGACAAACCGCTCAGGCTCTTCAGGGAGGAATTGTAGTAGTGAATCCTTCCGACAATATTAATCAAGCACGAGCTGACGCCTACTTAGAAGCAGCAGATAATAAGGGTAATATAAAACGTATGGTAATCGACGATGTAAAATTAGGAACTGGTGAAGGGGTGAAGAAAGGAGATACTATTTCAGTACACTACGTAGGTAAGCTACAAAATGGTCAAGAGTTTGATGCGTCTCGAAATCGAGGTCAGACATTTGATTTTAAAGTTGGTTCAGGAATGGTGATTAAAGGTTGGGACGAGGGAGTCATTGGGATGCAAGTAGGGGGTGAACGTGTATTGGTCATTCCTCCTGACATGGCCTACGGTGAGCAGGGTATTGGACCGATTCCAGGAAATGCGACACTTATTTTCTCAATTGAACTAGTCGAGATTAAATAACAATGGCACAAAAGCCCGTTACATTTGAAACGATAAAAAAACAGCCCGGCACTCTAGGTCGGGCTGGTGTTATTCATACCCCTCATGGAGATATAGAAACACCGGCTTTTGTAGTGGTTGGTACCAAAGGGACTGTAAAAAGCCTCAAGCCTGAAGATATGCGTGATTACGTAGGTAATCAGGTGGCTTTGGCAAATACGTATCACCTATTCCTTCAGCCCGGTGATGATGTGGTGAAAGAGGCAGGTGGACTACACAAATTCGCAAACTGGAATATGCCAACTATTACTGACAGTGGTGGTTTTCAGGTATTCTCCCTCGGGGCTGCGTTTGGGAAAGGGGTGACCAAGTTTGCCGCGGATGCAGAGGGTGCTGAAAAAGAAGCACAAAAAAACGGACTTAACGTCTATAGCCAAGAGTTTGCCTCTGAGCACGGTAAATTGTGTGTGATTGATGAAGAAGGAGTGACATTTACGTCTCATATTGATGGTTCGATGCACCGCTTTACCGCTGAACGTTCAATCGATATTCAGCACAATATTGGAGCAGATATCATTATTGCGTTTGATGAATGTACGAGTCCAACAGCTGACAAGGAATATCAGAAAGAGGCGATGGAGAGAACTCATCGCTGGGCCAAGCGTTCAATCATGGCACATAAACAAAACTACGAAGCACTAAAGAAGCAGGGTTTGTATGGTGTAGTACAAGGTGGACGACATCTTGATTTACGAGCTGAGAGTGCACGAGTCTTGAGTGATATGGATTTTGATGGCTTTGGAATTGGGGGGAGTTTTACGAAAGCTGACTTAGGGGAAGCGTTGCGAGTGGTAAACGAGATTCTACCGGAAGATAAACCACGTCATCTACTTGGAATCGGTGAGCCTGAAGATATTATCGAAGGGGTGGCACTTGGTTGTGACACATTCGATTGTGTGGCTCCTACTCGGATTGCACGCACTGGCACTATCTATGAGCGAACAAACCAAGGTCATAAACGTATTAATCTTTTAAATACGAAATACCAGCGAGATTTTTCAAAACCAGATGAATCATGCGACTGTTATGCGTGCACAAACTACACCAAAGCGTACTTAGCGCACCTTTTCCGTTCACGAGAAATGCTTGGTCCTCACCTCGCTTCGATTCATAATCTCTACTACATTGTGAACTTCACCAAACGACTCCGAGAAGAAATTCTTACTTTATAAGCATTTTATATTGACATTCAGTGTAGTTGTGTCATTTTTAAAAGAATCTGAACCTGGATAGAGGAGGTGAATATGTTCACGTTGACACATCCTCCTGGAACCCCGGAGGAGCTCAGAGCGCTCGTTAAGAATCTCTGTTACAAGAATCGCTTCATGAACCAAATGCAGTTTCGGTTCAAAAACAGTGCAGCTGACAGAAAGCTGATTTCCAAGGCATATAGCTGGAATGCTAAGTTGTTTACCGGTAAACGTCGCCTGAGTGGTGGCTCGTACATGAACGGTCATTTGGTTCCAACAGCAGTCCTTATGTTGGAATACTGGCAAATACTCGATGCCGAGCTGGTGGCTACTGCACTCACTCATGACTCGCTAGAAGATTTTCCTGAGACAGTCAGTCGCGAGTTGCTTGCAAAAATCTTTACCCCTAGAGTCTCTCGTTTGACGTATGGGGCAACCAAACCACCACTCAATGGTCGAGCAAAAAACTCTGTTGCCTACAGTCACGCCATAATCAGCCGAGTAGAAGCTCATGGTCCAGACTGTGTATTCCTTAAGTGCAACGCTGATAGGTTGCACAATATGCTTACCTTGTGGGGCACCCCAGCCAAGAAACGCTGGAAGATTTGGGAAACAGAGCAGTACTTTCTTCCGCTGGCACGTCGGTTTGCATTCCCAACAGACGAGCTTGCTTTAGCTATTGCCGAACAAAGGCAACGGTTAAACATAGATGACACTTAAAAGCGCGATACGTCGCGCTTTTTTAATTCTGTCCTACACGGTATAGTAAGAGCGTGAAATTTGAGATATCTACCGAAAAAACGCCGGCTGGTGATCAGCCTCAGGCAATAGAAAAACTGGTGCAGGGAATTAAGAATGGTGAGAAGCACCAGACACTTTTAGGTGTCACTGGTTCAGGAAAAACCTTTACTGGAGCCAATGTTATCCAGCAAATCCAGAAACCCACTCTGGTTATTGCTCATAATAAAACACTGGCTGCTCAGCTCGCTCAAGAGTACCGAGATTTTTTTCCGAATAATGCAGTGCACTATTTTGTGTCGTACTACGACTACTACCAACCAGAGGCGTATATGCCGACGTCAGATACCTATATTGAGAAAGAGTCACAAATCAACGAAGAAATTGACCGCCTTCGGCACGCTTCGACTCAAGCACTTCTCACACGCGAAGACGTGATTATTGTGGCGTCCGTGTCTTGCATTTATGGTTTGGGTGCACCAGAACAGTACCTGAAAAAGCACTTAAAGATTGAAAAGGGCTTTGAAACCAATCGAACGACCATGTTACGTACTTTGGTTGACATGTACTTTGAGCGCACGAACGCTGATTTAAACCCAGCTCAGTTTCGTGCAGTAGGAAACACAATCGAGGTGATGCCGACTAACGAACGGGTTATTTTTAGATTAGGTTTCACCGGAGAGTCTATTTCTTCAATTACCAAAATTGATCCAGTAACCAGAGAGATTATTGATGAGCCAGAGGTGTTTTTTCTCTTTCCAGCCAAACACTTCGTTACCCCAGAAGACGAGCGAAAAGTCGCCTATGAGGACATTAAGCTTGAGCTCGATTTACAGTTGAAGAAGTTCAAGAAAGAAGGGAAGTTACTTGAAGCAGAGCGTATCAAGCGCCGAACGGAAAACGATTTAGCGATGATTCGTGAAATTGGCTACTGCAATGGGATTGAGAACTACTCGCGACATTTTGATAGGCGCAAAGCCGGGGAGGCTCCATACACACTGCTGTCATATTTTCCGCACAAAGAAGCTCGTACACGCGCCGTTTGGAACAGTATTGATGAGTCACACTGTTCTAGACCTCAGCTAAACGGATGGG
>CAYGOP010000005.1:0-32568 GCA_964351645.1 uncultured Candidatus Saccharibacteria bacterium
GGGTGGGCAGAAGAATAACTCTGTCTCAGTAGAAACAAAAAATGATACCCCTGTACAGCCGCAGAAAAACCGACCTGAACAAAAAGAAAAGACGGTGCCTGACTACAGAAAGCCAGATGCGCAAAAAGAAAATCCCAAAAATGATTTAAAGTCTGCCTTAGCAGACGTGTTAAAACAGGTTGAAAAAACTCCCACTACAGAATCTCCTGCGCCTGAGGTGAAGCAGTCAGACAGCCAGCACGAAGTCAAAAAAACCAGTCCAAGTCCAGCTTCTGATGAGTTGTTTGTCCGACGACGTCCCCTAGAAACTCAGCAAGTAACCTCTTCCCCAGCGGTTGTTGGAAGTGTTGTTGTTGACCATAAACGAAACAAAGTGAATCAAACCAGCGCTCCTGCGCCCGCTCCGGTCGCCCAACAGCAGTCCCAGCCAAGTAATAATCTGGACCCTCAAGTTATTAAAAAAATGTTGAAACATAATGACCAAGAGCGAACTCCGTTTCAGTAGAGTGAGTAAATATTTACTCGTATTATTTTTAGGTATACCGTCTTTTTCTGACGCAACAGTGTTTATGAGTGAAGTGGCGTGGATGGGTTCGTCTGAGTCTGCGAATCATGAATGGATTGAGCTAACCAACGATGGTCCCGCCCAAAATGTAGACGGCTGGATTCTGCAAGACGCTCAAAATCTAAGTATACAATTGCAGGGAACTGTTCCAGCTAATTCCAGTGTAGTGCTTGAACGTACCAGTGAAGCGTCTGCTCAAGGAACTGCCTTTTTAATTTATACCGGTGCGTTGGTAAATACAGGAACCACTCTGCAGTTACGTGACGCCAACGGTAATCTTGTCGACCAAGTCTCTGGTGGTGAGGATTGGCAATCTATCGGTGGTGACAATACAACCAAGGAAACCGCTCAGTACACCACCAAAGGCTGGGTGACCGCTAAGGCAACCCCGGGTGTGTATGCAAGTGCAATTCTGAGTGAACAAGAACAAGAACAAGAAGAAGAGGAGGAGGAAGAAAAAGCTACTGTTACGAAAGTCTCATCAAAAACCGCAAGCAAAACAAAAACAAACGAAACGGTACGTCTGGAGTTGCCTGACGTGACTTTGCAATTAGCCGTCGATGCGCAAACGAAAGGGTACGTAAATCAGCCAATCGCTTTTTCGGTCGAGCCATCAGGGATTGGTGAGTCGTTGCTTGATTCCTTGGAGTATCAGTGGAATTTTGGGGATGGTCTTACCGCTCGTCAAAAAGAACCGACTCATGTGTTTGTTTTTCCGGGTACGTACGTGGTGACGGTGGTGGGCGAGTACAAGCGACAAAAACAAGTCGCTCGGCACGAAATTACTATTCTGCCCGTCGCTATTTCACTGACGAAAAACTCTGCTGGTGATGTACAAGTAAATAATGATTCTCCATATGAAATAGATATATCACACTACCTAGTGCGCGGAGAGACTGATTTCGTATTTCCAGCGTATTCTATTCTTTTGCCAAATCAAACAGTGACTCTCCCAAAAGGATTCGTCAGTACATCATTCGAACCGATGATTGCTGTGTATGACACCGAGAAAAAATTTGTAGCAGGAGCTTTGCCTAAGACTTACAAAACACCACGTTCACCAGAAACCTTCGTGTACCAGAGTCCTCCAGCTGGACAGATACGTTCGCTCTCAAGCTCACGACAGAGTGCTTTGCGTGAAGAGAATGTTGTCTTTCCGGAAAAAACAGACGAATCTATTTCTCCACAGCAGGAGTCAGTCTCTGCTCCGTTGTTGACCGCCAGTGCAGTACAAGCACTACCTCAGAGCGAGAGATTTACTTACGTTGCGCTGTGTATCGTGCTGATGCTGGGTATTTTTGGGGTGTATGCGAAGCCTCGTCGTAACGAAACAGACTGATTTTTGGTAGTATATACAGACTATGAATGAAATACAGAAAGTAGCGGTGGTAACTGGCGGGGCAGGCTTTGTTGGTTCTCATTTGTGCGAGCGATTGGTCACCGAAGGATATAGGGTTATTTCAGTAGACAATTACTTTACCGGTTCAAGAGACAATCATGTGGCCGGTGTAGACTACAGAGAAGGTCATACGAAACATATCTTTGAACTAGTCTCCGAAACACCAGATATTATTTTTCACTTAGGTGAATACTCACGGACCGCTGTAGCTATGGAAGAGCCAGCAACAGTCTTTGATATGAATATTGAAGGGACACTCGCTGTCGTGGAATTCTGGCGGGCAAAAAAATGTAAGTTAGTATACGCCGGCTCATCTACGAAAGGAGCGCCAGACAGAGAAGATGGTATCGCCGGTCGAGACTTGTCTCCGTACTCGTGGAGTAAAGCAGTCAACACAGAGTTGGTTGCAAATTACGGTCGCTGGTACGACTTAGAGTATGCGATTTCGTATTTTTATAATGTCTATGGTCCCCGGGAATTAGCTGGCCGCTATGGAACAGTGATAGAAATATTTTTCCAGCATTTTAAAAACAATGAACCATGTAAAGTAAACGGTCCGGGAACACAAACTCGCAACTATACTCATGTGAGTGATACCGTAGAAGCTTTGGTTTTGATTGCCGAGAAGGGGCAGGGGGATGAATACGGTATCGCATCGCCGACTGCGTATTCGCCACTTGATTTGGCCACCTTGTATGGAATAGAAGTTGATTTGCAGCCTCCGCGGAAAACGAGTCGCCCGTACGCAAACTTAAACACTGAGAAAACACTCGCTCTTGGTTGGGTGCCAAAAATGTCTTTAGAGGAGTATATCCAAGCTAAGAAGGAGTCTATCTAATATGAAAAAGAAAGTACTTATCTTTAGTTTGGCGTATTATCCAAATCACGTCAGCGGGGCGGAGGTGGCCATCAAAGAAATTACTGACCGGATTGAGCCGGAAGATATTGAATTTCACTTGGTTACGCTCCGCTACAATCGTGAGTTGCCGAAGTTTGAGAAAGTAGGAAATGTGTACGTACATCGCATTGGCCTCACGGCAAAGAGCCCAACCTTCGAAGATTTGGGAAGAATGCCACTGCACTTAAATAAACCACTGTTTCAATTCGCAGCTGCTTGGAAAGCATTATTACTGCACCGCACACAAAAATTCGATGGCATCTGGGCTCTCATGGCTCATTCAAGTGGTGTGCCAGCGGCCATCTTTAAATTCTTCAATCCCAAGGTACCGTTTATCCTGACTCTCCAAGAAGGCGACCCGCCAGAAGAAATTGAAAAGACGATGAGGCCACTTTGGCCACTCTTTTCACGAGCGTTTACTTCGGCTGACGTGGTGCAAGTCATTTCAAACTTTCTAGGTGATTGGGCAAGGCGAATGCATTTTACTGGTCCGCTCGTGATGATTCCTAATGGCGCGTCAATCAGTACTGATACCGAATATGACGCTGAAGAGTTGCGTGCACTTGAGAAATCAGTGGGAAAAAAAGACGGAGAGTTTTTACTGGTGAGTGTCTCTCGCTTGGTCCATCAAAAAGCGATTGATATGAACCTGCGTGCGCTCGCTTTGTTGCCGGCACATGTTCGGTACTTAATTGTAGGGGACGGTCCAGAAACCGATACTCTAAAAAATCTAGCAAAAGAATTAGGGGTTGCAGACCGAGCGGTATTTATTGGTCGGGTAGACCGTTCGATGACTTCAAAGTACCGAAAAATCTCTAATGTATTTGTGTTACCAAGTCGCTCTGAAGGACTAGGTATTTCTTTTTTAAGCACAATGGCTTCAGGAATTCCAATGGTAGCCACGCAAGAAGGGGGAATTGCCGATTTCTTGTTTGATGCCAAACGTAATCCTGACCAAGCTCCAACGGGGTGGGCGGTGGATGTTGATTCTCCTGAGCAAATTAAAGGAGCAATTTTAGATATTATGGGGCATCCAGAAGAGGTAAAAAAAGTGGTTGAAAATGCTCAAGCTCTCGTGCGGGAAACGTATAACTGGGAACATATCGTCCATAGAATGAAAAATGAAGTATTCTCGAAAGTATTGAAGTAGTTGCTATTTTGTGTTATAATATAAAATAGTAAAATCCTGTAACTTGAATGAAGGAGGTTCCGACAATGGATCCCCAAACTCTCTTCGAAGAAATCAATAACCGCCAGTATGATGGCGCAGTCCGTGTGTCAGCCGCTCATCTGGTAACTACCATCAGTGTGGTTGGTGCTGACGAAACGTTTCCGATTGCCATGCTGAGTGTCGGAATGCACAAGAAAGGCATCAAGCGTTTTGATGCGCTTGGTGGAGCAATTGCGCTCGGCAAGCATGGTCTTCGTTTGGTTGATCGCTTTGGTGTCGATGAGCCAGCATATGACGCTCATGACAATACCTACGACGCACGATTCGTTGTCCCGACCAAACAGCAGGCTGCTAAGGCCATATGTTGGCTAGGAGATATCAGGAACGGAGATTTTTCAGGTTTTGAATATTTCGAAACCACTCCCGAGCGTGAAGTATTTGGTGAGCTGACCGGAGATGAGTTGGATGGAATTCCGCCGGCCTGTTCGGCAGATGACCCAAACTGGGTGGCGGTACGGTACGACTACTACGGAGTGGTGATTCAGCCAGTGCCTGCCGCGGGTGGCGGTACTTCCGTCAACAGTTCGTCCATACCCTCAGCTCGAGTCTTTCACGGCTGGAACATGGAGGTGACGAAAGCTCATTTTGACACCATCGTTTCTGCTCCGCAGATTCGTCTGCTCACTCCCGAAGAATGTGCGACCACCAATGGTGGTTCACAAAAAGGGATGACCGCTGACGATATTCCGTTGGCGGACAATCTTGGTCTCAATAGATTCATAAGATTCATTGGCTAATATCAACCCGGGCTGCTCATGCAGTGGCCCGGGTTGTCTTTTTTATGAGAACAAAGCATTATCAGTAGCATATGGATTTCTATACCTTTACCACCCAATTGATTGCCGAAGCCGGAGAGTTTTTGCTGGCCAAAAGAACTGAAGTATTTTCAGTCGGTTTTAAAAATGAAAACAGAAAAGATACGGTCACAAGCGTTGATATTGAAATGGGAGAATTCATTACAAGCCGGATTCAAGCGGAGTATCCTGAGCATGCAATTTACAATGAGGAAGCTGAAGATATTTCTGGAAATGAATACCAGTGGGTGATTGATCCAATCGATGGCTCGGCAGTGTTCGCCCGCGGGATTCCTCAGTATGCAATTTCCATCGGCTTACTGAAAAACGGTGTGCCGGTGGTGGGTGCAGTGCTCGACCCAGTTGCAAACGAATTATTTTCCTTTGCAGAAGGCAAGGGTGTGTTTCTGAATGGAACAGAAATTGCAGTCTCAAAAACCACTGACCTAAAATCATGTTTTACACTCTTTGCCGCCGGTCGGAAAGACGAGCAACGAGAATGGGCCGGAGAGTCATATAAAACATTGCTTGGCTCGGTCAATAAAACAAAAAACTTTGGTTCTTCAGCTTTGTCACTTTGTTATATTGCCTCTGGCAGAATTGAAGCAGTCATTGCGGGAACATTCACCACCATGGATATCGCAGCCGCGGTGGGGATTTTGCGAGCAGCCGGTGGGGTCATTACTGATGCAGAAGGGAGTGACGCAGGACTGCTCAAAAGTTCGCAAAGAATCTATGCTGCAAATAATCAGCAGGTAAATAGTGAAATTATTTCGCTACTTGAATTACCCTAGTTGTTGGAGGGCTTTTTGTCGCTGTATTTCTTCGGGAGAACGAAGAGCGTCACGCTGTGTTTTGTAGCTAGTAATTTCACTTTCGGCAATATTAGTGTCATTCAGTAAACAGTGCAGTACCTTTTCCCAAAAAAGAAGTCGTTTTTGACTGAGAGTCCGCACATCTCCTGAAGACTGCTCGGTTGCTTTTGTGTGGTAGCTGAGTAGTTCGACCAGTTTATAGATACGCATGAGACGAATAGAGGTTTGTTCTTCTGGCGCGAGATTTAAGGTTGTGTATCGTACGAGCGCTTGCTCGAGGTCACGATTATATAAAAGCATGTAGTTTAAGAATCTTCCCCAGCTTTCGTGCTTGCTTCCAAACTTAAGTGACGACTGGTCAATCAGATAAATCCCGTTGTCTTTGAAACGAAAATTATGCAGCGCAAAATCATCGTGTGTGAGAAAACCGCAATAGCGCTCGATGTTGTCTTGTTGCTTGGAGAGAGCGTCAATAGCATCAGTGAGTAGTTTTTTTAGACTGTCTGAAGACACTGCGCTGGCCTGGATTTTTTCACAAAATGAACCCAGAGAAGAAAGGTAGCTGTGGGCATTCCAGCCACCAAATTTGTTTTGTATAACACTGTGTGATGCGGTTGTGGCATGAGTGCTCGCAAGCATCGAAAACGCACCGAGCACCAAAACAAATTGTTCTTTTGTCGGCAGGCTTAAGAAGGGTTGAGGTTGGTCAATGTATTCAAGAGCGATTGTGAATCGGCCGTTTGATTTTTCTGACCACAGCTCTTTTGGTGCGAGCAGTGGTTGGTATGCAAAGGGAAGATTTTGTAATTGATTCCGAGCTTGTTGTTCGAGCTCGAGCTCCCTGATGCTCTTTTTGTCAGTCGAGGATTTAATGATAACAGTCTCACGTGTGTCAGTGCGCATACCCACCAGCACTACTTTTTTCCCGCTCATCAAATACCGTTCGCCACTGATGTGAGGTTGGTCTTTTGTTAAGGTAATATTTCTTTTCTCGAGCAGGGGGGTCAGTATTTCAATTTCGCTCGCAGTAAAATCTTGCCAGGTTTCTTTCAGGGTCTTCATAGAGCAGTATTTATAAGTGTCTCAAGCTTTTCAAGGTGTGCTCTCCAGGACTGAGCGTACGATTGCATTTCTGTTTCCGGATACGGTAAGAGTGGGTGAATGATTGGCTTGGTGGTTGGCCAAGGGTTTTCAGTACGGTGAGAGAAGACTGTTGCGTTTGCAGAGATTTGTTTATGCACAAAAGAATTGAGTTTTGATGTCTGTGTGCGCTCTAAGGCAGGGATATCACTCTCCATAAATACAATTGGTTTCTTTCTCAGGAGAGTAAACAGAAACACTGGTAGCTCAACTGATGCTCCGTTTTGTACAAGGAGGACATCTGCTTTTTTTGCTTCTTGGAATACAGCTCTAGTCATATGCAGTAGTCGAACAAAAGCTGATGCTTTTTTAGATACCGTTGTGACAGAACAGTTGGGAACTGATTCAGGTAAGTGTCCGTACAAAAGAATATGTACTTGATGTTGGGTGAGGTGGCTGGCGAGTTCTTTTGCGTACAATGCTGCCGGGGCCGTATCAGGTGGGAAGAGTGGGGTGACAATGAGAATCCGCATGAGTCGATTATAGCGTATTAGCTTTATATTGAATAACACATCTTTTGTAAGTAAAGTGACGTTTCTTGGGGTATGTTTGTTATAGTCTGGTAATGAGAAAAAACATCGTAGTGATAGGTGGAGGGACGGGAACGCATACAGTGTTGCGTGGACTCAAGCGCTATCAAAAACAGGTGAATTTGAGCGCGGTGGTGACAATGGCTGACTCAGGTGGCTCGACTGGTCGACTGCGCGATGAGTTTGGATATCTGCCAGTGGGAGACGTGCGCATGGCTTTGGCCGCGCTCGCGAGTGATATTGATGACCATGAGGAGTTACTGCGCGAATTATTTTTGTATCGATTTGATAAAGGGGATGGTCTGTCCGGACATAACTTTGGGAATCTACTCCTCGTGGCCCTGACTGATATTTTAGGCTCTGAAGAAGCCGCTATTCGAGCCGCCGGCAAGCTGTTGCGGGTACAGGGGCGGGTGATTCCGGTGACTACCGAAAAAGTGAATTTAGTCGCCGAGTATGCAGATGGAAAAAGTATTACCGGAGAACATGAGATAGATGAACCTGATGAAAGCCGAAATCTGCAACGTATCACTCAGCTTTCAGTTACACCTAAGGCTAGTATTGGAGAAAGAGCTGAAGATGCACTGTTAAACGCAGATGTAATCGTCCTTGGTCCAGGTGATTTGTACACCAGTGTGTTGGCAAACGTGGTGGTTGATGGGGTAGCGCAAGCGATTAAAAACTCTGGCGCAAAAATTGCCTACGTGTGCAACTTGATGACTAAAAACGGTCAGACTATTGGTATGGGAGTGGCGGAGCATGTATCTGAAATCACTCGCTATATTGGCAAAGAGCCAGACTGTGTGTTTGTGAACAGTACACCGTTTCCAAATGAGCTGGTTGAGAAATACAAAATTGAAGGTGAATTTCCAGTTGAGATGAATCTTTTAGAAAGTGCCTGCAAAATAATTCAGGCAGATTTGTTGGCCGTGGAAGCAGTTCAGACAGCCTCAGGAGATACATTAAAGCGTAGTTTGATTCGTCACGATTCAAGAAAGCTCGCGCGTAAACTCATGGAGATTGTATGAAGTACATCCTAGATTTTGACCGTACGCTGTTTGATGTAGAGAAATTGTATGAACAGTTAGCGAGGTGTAACCAGTCACATTTAGCTGGCACCCCAGAAAGTTTGAATCATATTTCTGTCCCTGAGCTGTTGTTTCCAGATGTTGCGGATTTTCTTCAAGGTAAGAAGTTGGAAGATTTGTTTATTGTATCCTCTACCAGTGGGGTCAGTGCACAATGGGAACGTGACTACCAGATTGCTAAAATCTCAGCGAGTGGTTTGGATACTAGAGTGGCAGAAGTGAGAGTGTTGGCAGGAGACAAAGGTGTAGAGGCGGTGAACATTGCAGAGCAATTTTCACCGCGTGAAATGGTCGTTTTTGTAGACGATAGAATTGAACATTGCCTCTCAGTAAAATCTGCGCTACCGGACTCACATTGCTTTTTACTGGTTCGAAATAAAGCAGTGATTGGAGAGACTGATGTTGTCCAAGGTATTCCAGTCGTGCACTCACTCAACGAAGTGGATAATAGTATACTGTTACTATGAAAGTCGCGCTTGCAACCGGTTTATATCCACCAGAAATTGGCGGTCCAGCTACCTACGCCATTATGCTGGAGTCAGAGCTTCCGAGTCGGGGAGTAGAAGTGGTGACTGTGCCCTTTGGCTGGGTGCGACACTACCCAAAAGTAGTGAGGCATTTTGTGTTTGCCTGGAAACTCTGGAAAGAGAGTAAATCAGCGGATGTAATCTACGCCCTAGACTCTATCAGTGTTGGGTTGCCAGCATTGTGTGTGGCGAAGCTACTAAAAAAACCATTTCTCATCCGCTTGGGAGGAGATTATGCCTGGGAGCAGGGCAGAACGCGCTTTGGGCTAAAAGTGACCCTCGACGAGTACATTGCGCACATGGAAAACGCTCCGTGGGTAGTTCGACAATTTGCGAAGCTCCAGACATTTGTAGTCAGTCGAGCAGTCCAAGTGATTGTGCCCAGTCAGTACCTAAAATCAGTGGTGTCCAAATGGGGTATTCCAGAAGAAAACATCAAGATGATTTACAGTGCTTTGTATCCTTTGGAGGTGAGTGGAGACAAAGACACTCTCCGTTCCCAGTTGTCATACTCCCAGCCAACCATTGTCTCAGCGGCGCGGTTAGTGCCGTGGAAAGGTTTTCGAGTTCTGATTGATGTGGTCGCCCGCTTGCGCAAAAAATACCCACATATTTCCCTGGTCATCATCGGCGATGGGGAAGAGCGATCAGTGCTTGAGGCCCAGGTGGCAAAATATCAGCTTGGCTCTTGTGTGCGGTTTACCGGCCGAATTTCCAAAGAAGCGCTTGGTGCCTCCATTAAAGCCGCCGATGTCTTTGTGCTCAATACTGCCTACGAAGGGCTTTCTCATCAGCTGATTGAGGTAATGG
Organism: uncultured Candidatus Saccharibacteria bacterium; assembly: GCA_964351645.1. Taxonomy (GTDB): domain Bacteria; phylum Patescibacteriota; class Minisyncoccia; order Phycocordibacterales; family UBA918; genus OLB19. Next base: position 9,798 of record CAYGOP010000005.1, read on the forward strand.
ACTTAGGGGTGCCAATTGTCACCACTAAGTCAGGTGGAAACCCAGAATTGATTACTGATGGAGTGAATGGGTACTTAATTGATTTCAACCACAGCGGTCAATTAGAAGAAGCGATTGTGCGTGTACTCAATCACCCAGAGTCGCGTGAACGAATGACTCAGTCCGCTCGGCTACGCTCAAAAGATTTCCAAAAACAAATAGTGGTCGAAGAGATTGCTACTGTGTTAAAAAATATTCATGGCTAGCAAACCAAATATTATTGCTATTGGATACGCCAAACGTGCTTTAAAAGAAGGTTCCCGTGAACAAGAGAGGATGCTCATGTATGCGCGTGAGTTCGGAGAATATCATGTGATTGTATTTACGCGCAGTAGTGAAAAATTACCTACCTATATTCAGAAAGAAAATTTACATCTGTATGGAACCAATACCTCTACCAAGCTGGGGATGATTCTGTCTGCTATCAAAATTGGTCGGCGCATCTTACGGCAGAACAAACAACCTTTTGTAGTATCCAGTCAAGACCCGTTTGAGACGAGTCTGGTGGGGCGTTGTATTTCTTTCACTAATTCTGCAACCAATCACATACAAGTGCATGGGGATGTATTTAATCCTCATTCCTATAAAACCTCTATACTCCAGAGAGTGCGTCATGTATTTGGGGTATGGTCGGTGCGACACGTGCCGGCGATTCGAGTGGTTTCAAATCGCATCAAAAAATCCCTCGTGACATTAGGAGTGAATGAGTCACGTATTACGGTGCTGCCAATTCAGGTGTCACTCAGTGATTTTTACCAAGCCGGGGAGAAGCGTGTGTACGCAGAAAAAACACATCTGTCATTTTTATATGTGGGGAGATTTTCTCCAGAAAAAAATCTGCAGTTACTCCTAGGCGCATTTAGTGAAGTGGTGGCCACGTATCCCAATTGTAGTTTTACACTGGTTGGAGAAGGTGCTGAAAAAAACAGTCTACATACTTTCGTAAAAAAAGTCGGTATTGAGTCAAAAGTTATTTTTAAGTCCTGGACAGAAGATGTGGTGGCAGAAATGAGTGCTCATGATGTGTTTTGTCTTACTTCCAACCACGAAGGGTGGGCGATGGTGTTGCTTGAGGCCGCCGCTACGGGAATGGGTATTGTTTCTACGGATGTGGGGTGTGTTGGTGAGGTGATTCTGGAAAAGCAAAATGGGAAAGTAGTTCCAGTTGGGAATCAGAAGGCATTAGTTGAGGCGATGAAATGGTGTGTCGAGAATCCAGATGAACTACAAAAAATGCAAAAAAATGCCCATGTGTCGGTTGCTCAGTATGCAGAGAATCAATCGCTGTACTTGAAGGATTTAGTGGACTCGTACACTTCGTAACTACCCGCTAAGCCTGTATACTTACGGCAATGTCTCGGCGTGATCTTTCTCATCGCGATGCTTCATCGCACGCAGCTTCTGAACTCGAATATGTCATTCGCAGTACAAAAAAATTCGAAGAAGAGGTTAAAAAAGTATCTCCACAACAGGCTATGGCCGACGCTCCTCTTTTTCGTGCCAAATCAGAACGTGAAGTGACTCGCGTGCTGTTTATTTCACGCAATACCAGCTTACTCAATCCTACCCAGCAAACTCTTGATGGGTATCTAAACCTCTCCGAATTATTTGACGAGGTGCATATTTTAATCATGCGTCAGGGTATTCCGGCCAAAAATCCTGCCCTGCGGGTTGCTGATAACGTTTGGATTTACACCGTCTCAACTCGGTTTTGGTGGTGGGCTCCGACAGTGGCACTGAAATTACTGAATGAGCAACTGGTGTTTGCCAACGGCTTCCGAGCGGATTTGATTATTGCCCGAGACCCGTTTGAATCAGCGATTGTAGCGCAAAAGATTGCCAAGCAATATAATCGACCGGCACAACTGCATATCTTGGAAGAGTTTCAGTCTGGGGGATTTTCTCACAGAACAAAAAATAATTTTTGGCGGCGGTTTATTGCCCGATTTACCATTCCTCAGTTTCAGAGTGTGCGGACAGCAACAGATTCGGTATTGCTGTACGTGAAAACACTTTTTAATCCGACTGATATTCAGGTCTTGCCTCGGTTCCATGACTACGAATCACTCATTAACTCTGATGAGTCGATTGACCTAAAATCCATCTACAAGCCGCATATTGTGTTCTTGCTGTTTTCTGGAAAGCTGGATGATTCCAGCGCCTTTGTAAAAGCTTTGGAGGCTACGCGGTTTGTGCTAAAAAACCCCCGCATGGCTTTACTCGTGCTGGGTGACGGGAATGCCCGCAGTGAGTTTAAGCGCCGAGCAAAAGCGCTCGGTATTGACCGGCAAGTTATTTTTCAAACGAAGGCACCAAGTATTGTCCCGTACTTAAAGTCTGCCCATATTCTCATTGTGACTGACACCGATGCGGATAGCGAAGATTTGGTACTGCAGGCTGCCGCAGCTGGGATTCCAATGGTCATGGCAAAAACTGAGCTTCGTGAAGATTCTTTTATAAACGGCGTTTCGGCGTATATGTGTGACGTGAATGATACGGAGTTATTTTCTCAATACATAGATGAGCTTTTAAATAAACCAGACTTGCGAGCTAAGTTTGCTCGAAACACCCAGGAGCTCATTCGAACAAAATTCCACACCGACCCGCTTAAATATAGGGAAACATACCGCGAGAGTATCGAAGGGGCATTCTTTATTGACTCAATTGCAGATGATGCAGTGTAGGTTCGCAGCATCGAATACTTGATGGTATGATGAGCGACATTATGGAAGGTCAGGATTTGTACCGAATTGTGCGTGAAAAAGACGTCATACAAAAAGACGGCATCTTTGTGGCGAAGGAAATTGCCGACCAGACAGTCTGGGATACTTTAGCAGTTGAAAATCCAACCCACGCAGTGATATCGGCCGAGAACGAAGAGGACGCCGCTCGAAAATCACAAGAACAGATTGCTGATATTTTGAATTATGTACAAGCCGGAGACGTGCTCTTGGACTGTGGGACTGGCTATGGCCGAGTGGCGAAATATTTGTTACCTAAACGTACGCTAGGCGGATACATTGGGGTTGATAGTGCGTTTCAGATGTTGAAACTATTTAAACAACGATACCAGAATTCTGATGAGGAGCAAAAAACACCACTGCTATTACTAAACGCTGATATCCATACCTTGCCACTGCAGAATGCTTCGGTAGATGTGGCAATTGTGTGTGCGGTCTTTCTCCACAATCATAAAGAGGTGGTGCAAAGAGCAATGGCTGAAATTTCCAGGGTAGTAAAGCCAGGTGGAAAAGTATTGGTCTACTCATCATTTCCGCGTTCGTGTACGCTCATGGGACTGCAAGGGCACTCATACCAGATGCTCCTGAATGTGCTCGGTCGGCCATATAAAAATGGCCCAGTCCGGTACTACCGCGCAAAAGAAATTAGTCGCTTATTTAAAAGCTTTGCAGAAATTGAGTTGCGACCAGTCGGCTACAGCGTGCTTCCGAAAACCCTCATCTTCCTGCCAGGTCCAATCGAGAAACTGTATCGAAAAGGTCTAGCGAATCCAATCAATGCCCTCCTCGAAAAAATTACCCCGGCTCGGCTGAGACCTTTCTTTGCGGTGCATTATGACGTAATTGCAACAAAGGAGTAACAATTTTTAGCTGGCAGTAGTTAGAATAAGTACGTATGAAGCTACTCATCATTACTCAAGTGATAGATACCGAGCACCCAATCTTGGGTTTTTTTCATCGCTGGGTAGAGGAGTTCGCCCAACATTGTGAGCAGGTTCACGTGATTTGTTTGCAGGCTGGCAAGCATAGCTTGCCAGCCAACGTGCGTGTCTACTCACTCGGTAAAGAAGAAGGAAAGGGGAAATTAATCAGAGTCTGGAGATTTTACAAACTGATTTGGTCACTACGACATGAATACGACAATGTATTTGTACATATGAATCAAGTGTATGTTCTGCTGGGCGGAATGTTCTGGAGGGCAACTAAAAAACAGATTGGACTGTGGTACATGCACGGTACTGTCTCGCGCTCATTGGGCATAGCTGAAAAAATGACACACCATATATTCACTGGTTCACCGGAGAGCTTTCGTCTCGCAAGTGAAAAGTTGGTGGTGACTGGTCACGGTATTGATACAAACGCATTCACGCCATTGGAACTAAAAAAAGATATAGACTTAATTACGGTTGGTCGGATTACCAGCGCAAAGAATCTATTGGAGCTGATTGGCGTGCTCAAAGTATTAAACCAATCTAGCTCTGTCACTCTCTCAATAGTTGGTTCTGCTGTGACAGCCGATGAAAAAAAATATCAAACACAGCTCGAATCATATATACAATCCTCAGGATTTGGAGAGCAAGTGAGCCTGGTAGGTCGTGTGAATCAAACTGAGTTGCCTACATATTTGAATCGAGCAAAAATATTCGTCACCACGGCTCAAAATGGTAGTCTTGATAAAGCGATTCTTGAGGCCATGGCCTGCGGCTTACCAGTAGTTTCTATGGCGCCGGGTAGTCTCTCGCTAGGTCTGGGAGAAAATCAGGTAATAACCACTGAAGCTTGTGTTCATCAGATTCAGTCAGTGCTAGAGTCCGAACAATTCTTCTCACCGTCAAATGTAAACATCGTGACACAACATCACAGCCTCCAATCTCTTATTCCAAAGATACTGCAAGTGTATAGTTAGGCGTATGATACAACCACTAAAAACACTTCTGTTTTCTGAAAAAAAACCGTCTACACAGTTTCTGTTTTATATTATTTCGGGTCTTGCGGTAGCTGCCGTGCAGTTTTCTGCTTTTGTGATTGGGATGCTGTTGACGGCTGGGCTCTATCTCGTAGCTTCAACAGTCGCTTCTGGTGTAGCGATTGTAACTAGTTTTACCCTACAGCGATTCATCACCTTTGCGAAGGCCGATGAGCGACAAAGAAACGTTCATGTGTCGGTGGTGTTATTTTTACTCAACGCGGGCCTCTCTTTGGTGCTCAATTTAATCATCATGTATACTGGGGTGGAATTATTATTGCTGGATTCGTTTGTCGCTCAAATAGCCAGTATGACAATTTTGTCAGCTTATAACTTTGTGGTATACCGGTTTATCTTTAAATAAGTCTCTGAATGTATGAAACTCTCAATAGTGACGCCAATCTACAACGAAGAAAAAAGTTTGCCAGAACTTTTTTCTTCGTTAGTGAATACTCTCAATGGACTTGGATATGAATACGAAATAATTGCGATTAATGACGGCTCGCGTGACGGTTCCAAAAAAGTCCTAGGAGAACTGGCACAAAAAAATGACAAACTAAAAGTCATCCACTTTCGCATTAATGCTGGACAAACTGCTGCCCTCCAGGCGGGTATCGAACACGCGTCAGGTAACATTGTCATTCCTATTGATGCTGATTTAGAAAATGACCCAGCCGACATTCCTTTACTGCTGGCTAAAATGAACGAAGGGTTTGAAGTAGTTTCTGGTTGGCGCAAGGACCGCTGGCAGGGGAATTGGTTGCTACGGAAGCTACCATCTATGCTGGCTAACAAACTCATTTCTAAAATCTCTGGAGTACCCCTGCATGATTACGGATGCACCCTCAAAGCCTACAAGCGCGAGATTGTACAAGAACTCAATTTGTATGGAGAAATGCACCGCTTTATCCCAGCCTACGCCGCCCACTACGGAGCTTTGGTGGCAGAAGTACCTGTTTCATACAAGCCTCGTAAATATGGCACCAGTAACTATGGCTTTTCACGTACTATCCGAGTCATGCTCGACCTGCTGATTCTTCGCTTTATGCAAAAGTACATGGACCGACCGATTCACTTCTTTGGTACCATCGGTTTATTCTTTGCGTTTGTGGGGGTGCTGGCGGGATTGTCAGCTATTGGTCTGCGTCTCTTTTATGACTTGCATTTAGTCGAAACTCCTTTACCAACTTTTTCTGCTTTATGTATCATCGTTGGGGTGCAGTTGTTAACCATGGGGGTGCTAGCTGAAATGGTGATGCGAACGTACTACGAAACTCAGAAAAAGCGTTCGTATATCATTACTGACAGAATTAATCTTGATTCATAATGTGCGGTATTGCTGGTTACTTTGGTGAGGGTTCGACAGACATATTGCAACAGATGCAACAGTCGTTACAGCACCGCGGACCGGATGCAAGCGGTGTGCTTGTGCGAGGAAAAGTTGGACTCGCTCACCGGCGATTATCGATTCTTGATGTAAGTGAACGTGGCGCCCAGCCAATGGTATCCGATGATGAGCAAGTAGCGATTAGCTTCAATGGTGAGATTTTTAACTTCCAGGAATTAAAAGAGCACTATTTAAAATCTCATGTGTTCAAAGGGGGTAGTGATACAGAAGTTATTCTCAGGCTCTACCAAGAGTTAGGTGAAAGCGCCTTTTCAAAGCTACAGGGCATGTTCGCTTTTGCCTTGCATGATGCTCGGACTGGTCAATTGTTTTTAGTACGAGATTCGCTCGGGAAGAAACCTTTGTACTGGTCACAGACTTCATTGGGAACCATTCTTTTTGGCTCTGAACTAAAAGCGCTCCGAAAGCATCCGGAATGTCCTACCGCACTAGATACAACAGCAATTGCTCAGTACCTGGTCTTTGAATATATCCCAGCGCCTCGGACTATTTATGCGGGAGTACAAAAACTTCCCGCTGGTAGGTATCTCGTGTGTGATGGTTCTACCGTTGAGCAACGAGACTTGGAGCCAGATAGGATTGCGTTTGATGCAGAAGCAGACCCAAAAGAAACGTTTATGGAGCTTATGGCTGATAGTGTGCAAAAACGTCTGGTAGCTGATGTACCAGTGGGAGTATTTTTAAGTGGGGGTCTCGATTCAAGTGCAGTGGCGTACTTTGCTCAGCAGGCAAAAGCAGACAAGATAAAAACCTTCTCAGTCGGTTTTACCGATAAGTCCTTTGATGAGCAAGCTGATGCACGTTTGGTCGCACAGCATCTAGGCACTGAACATTTCGATATTTTACTCGGAGTAGATGAAATAAGAAAAGTGATAGAAGACTTACCGCAAGTGCTTGATGAACCAATGGCTGATTCTTCTATTGTGCCGACTACACTAGTGTCACAGTTTGCGAGCGACCAAGTGAAAGTGTGTCTCAGTGGAGATGGAGCAGACGAACTCTTCCATGGGTACGGTACTTTTTACGCCCATGCCTGGGCCAATCGATATCGGCAGGTACCAGCACTCGTACGAAAAGGTATTGCCAGTGTTGTGGATACTCTGCCGGTATCACACTCGTATATGAGTCTCGATTTTAAACTCAAACGATTTCTTTCTGGAATTGAAGTAGAGCCAAAGTATCAAAATGCTATCTGGCTATCAGCGCTTACTCCCGAAGCTGTTGCCGATATTTCTGGTCAACAACTTCCAACGAAAGACATTTTTGAACAACTTGATACCTGGTATGACACAGCGCCAACTGTAGCGGAAGGAGTGCAGACAGAGTACCTTAAGGGATATTTGACTGAGGATATTTTGGTAAAAGTCGACCGCGCCACCATGCGTCACGGACTCGAAGTGCGTTCGCCATTTTTGGATGAGCGCATGGTGGCATTCGCGTTGTCTTTGGGAGAAGAATGGAAACAAAGAGGAAAAACAGGGAAGTACCTGATTAAGTCAGCCATGGATGCACATCTTCCGTCTGAAATTGTCTGGAAAAAGAAAAAAGGCTTTAATATTCCGATTGGTCGCCTGATTATCGAAGATATGAAGGATGAGTTTACGACTGCAATTTTAGATGGTGCATTAGTAAAAGAAGGCTTATTCCAAAGAGAAAAGCTTGCTATACTGCTCGAACAACACTGGACAGGCAAAAGCGACTACCGGAAGCAAATCTGGTCTCTCTACGTCCTCTCCCGTTGGCTCGACACTTGGCATGAATAACGACCGCACGAAACGAGCTGATTCTCAGCCACTACAACCTTCATCGATTCCTGTTTTGGGAGTTATTTTAAAGCGTGTTCACGATACTTTTCCGTGGTGGTTGATTCATGTCTGTTTATTGACGATATGGCTTTTGGTGCACCTACCAGCCATTTACTTTGGTACACATCAATTACCATTCCATAGCTCATATGTGGGTGATGAGCAGTCACCAGTAACAGGTGCTCTACAAATAGTACAAACTAAAAACCCACTAGCAATTTATGATTTACCCTCGTTATACTATGGTCCACTCTTTGCCGTCGCTGCCATACCTGCAGTAGTTGGAGATTTCGTGCTTGAAGGTATTGAGCAGAAAACTTTTAGCCCTGAGTGGTACAAAAATCACGTGCTGTATGACTGGGGTGGAATCCTCTGGAAAACACGAATCATTGCTTTGCTGGTTGGCTATCTTGGTTTAGTGGCACTGTATAAAATAGTCACTACTCGCACTGTAAATCCTGTTCGTTCTGAGATACTCGCTTTAACTGGGGTAATGCTTCTGGCGACAAATTTCTACTACTTTGAGTACAGTAGTTTTTTCCGCCACTGGGTGTTTATTATGGTGCCGGTATTATGGCAGTTTTATTTTCTTATTCGCATGCATGAGTATCCGGAGCGCACAAATAGATACTTCGTATATCAAGCTTTGCTAGCCGCTACGGCCTTTGGTATTAGCTATCTCTCACTACTGTCGCAGATTATTTTTCTACCACTTGCTATACGGTATCTCCGCACGTTTGACGCGAAGTTGCGAAATGGGTTCTTCGTATATTCGGCAGTCCTTGTGAGTGTGTGTGGGGTCTTGGCAGCGTGGCACCCGTATGAAGTTATCCGATACTTCAGTATTTTTACGAGCGATATTCTTCGTACGAGTGGCGCCAGTGAATATTCGGTTTCTGGTGGCGACACATCGTGGTCGTTTGGATATTACTCAGAGTTGTTGTTTACAAATCATTTCTTTTTGTTTTTAGCGCTTGGTATATTGCTGTGGTCTGCCCGCACACTCCCGTCTGCGCTCCGTTCTCTACTTGTGTCGTGTGGTCTATTGGCGGGGCTATACTTTGCTCTTGTTGGTACGCATTCTATTCATGTGAGTCGCTACATGCTGCCAGTGATTATGATGCTCATAGTTGCGGTTGCAATACTGTTGGTGAATCTGTATCCAAAATTACGCCAGGTACAGCGCTGGTTATTATGGCTGGTGCTAGGGAGTTATGTTGTGTATCACGTGATTTCCGTTTGTTTCTGGCTACTGATGACGAGCGCTGGTCCGTTTGAGCAAACTGATATCGCTCGTATTCTCCAGGAGCAAAATGAATACCCCGAAACACGCATGCTTACCAATAGTCCGCGCTTATTGGGTTGGCCCCATACAGTTGGTTCGTATCAACAGTTTGCAGAGGTATATGACTTGAGTGAACGTTCTCAATTTCAAGGCTACTTCAATTCCATTTCTCCTTCTGTTCCACTTTTAAAACTCGAATATTCAAGCAGTAGCGACCTTTCAGTAGGTGAAGGGTATGACAAGTATGTACATTGTTCAAATCCTGTTTGGGAAGGGGAAATTGAAGAAGACCATCAGGAAGTCGTGCTGACTCGTTTGTGGACTAGAGACTATTACTGGCAACCGCGGTGTCTAATCTACAGTCTGAGGGCTGAGTAAAGAATGGTACACTAGAAAAAATTTCGTATGGATACTCAACTCAGTAATAGTCATGACAGCAAAACAGCGCAAGCCTTCGCTACTTCATGGAACAATCTTCCGGCCGGAAGTGTGTATACTCACGACCAATTTGTTGATTGGATGACCCCTCTTGCACAAGTAGATTTTAAACAAAAAACCATCCTTGAGCTTGGCTGTGGAAATGGCTCATTGTTGGCCCATGTTGCGCAGTGGGAACCAAGCAAAGTGGCTGGAGTAGACCTAGGTGATTCGGTTGCGAGTGCGAAGGCAAACTTGGCCGAATATCCCGTAGTTGAAATTAAGCAGGGAGACCTCACAACTTTCTCCGCCCCAGAACCATTTGATGTGGTTTATTGTATTGGTGTACTGCATCACTTAAAGCAACCTCAAGTTGGCTTTGCGTCAGTTGTTCGTAATACAAAACCAGGTGGCAGGTTTCACTGCTGGGTGTATGCCAAGGAAGGAAATTTGCCAGTACGTTTGGTTGTGGAACCAGTGAGGTATGTTACTTCTCGATTACCCTGGTGGATTACCAAGTACTTTGTTGCCACACCGCTCATTGTTCCATTTTTTCTCTATGCGAAACTTCTACGGGTGTTACCGAGTTTTACTTTTTTGAAGCATCTTCCATTGTATGAATATGCCTTATGGATAGGGAAGCGCGACTTCCTGTTCTTCCGGCATGTAGCGTTTGATCAATTGGTGACACCGCAAACAGCGTACATTGCTAGAGAAACAATCCAGCAGTGGTTGCAACAAAACTCAGCTATCGACCAGTCTTCAACCTATGTCATTATGCGTAATGGTAACTCTTGGAAATTTGGTGGTCAGGTAAAAACACAAAAATAGTATGTCAGAACAGAAATTAAATTTAGGAAGTGGTGAGGATTACAAAGAAGGTTTTGTAAATGTTGATTGGCAACCACTCACCAAAGCAGATGTGGAGCATAATCTCAATGTCTTTCCGTATCCTTTTGAAGATAATAGTTTTGACTACATCGAGGCCTTTCATGTTCTTGAGCATCTCGACCGACCATTTAACGTTATGAAAGAGTTGCATCGGATACTAAAACCGGGAGGAAAGCTGGTGGTAAAAGTTCCTCATTTTAGCCGTGGCTTTACTCATGCTGAGCACGCTCACGGATTTGATGTTACTTTTCCTTTGTACTTTAATCCAAATTTTACGAAATCTGGATATTTTGGGGTCCACTTTAGACTCGGAAAGATGAAGTTGAATTGGTTAGCTTTTTTTCATTTATTACCATATATGGGTTACGGGCGTTTGAGTATATTTCTTATGAAAATACCTCATACCATCATTAGTTTTTTTGCGAATCTTTCACCAGCCGTGTGTAGTAGAATCTGGTGTTTCTGGGTTGGTGGCTTTGACGAAATTCATTATGAATTCTATGCAGAAAAATAAAACCACATCACAAGACACTCTGCGGGAGTTTTTTAAAAGGTGGCCAAAATTTTATTTGGTGATTGGTTATGTTTTTGGGCCGGTCATGTTCCTTGATTTTGGTCCACGTACGTTTTTAAAGAAACATTTCCCAGTAGTGGGTACTGGTAATATTCTTAATATCGGCTCAGGACCAATGAGATTAAGGAGTGATATCAAAAACATCGACATCACCCCATACGAAGAGGTAGATATTGTAGCTGATATGACAGCCTTGCCACTACTGGACGCATCAATTGATGGCTTTATTTGTGACAATGTACTTGAGCATGTTGAGCGACCGCAAGAAGCAGTCGCTGAGCTGTATCGGGTGCTCAAACCAGGGGCGATAGGGTATGTCAGTACTCCATTTCTATATCCTTTCCATGCCTCTCCATATGACTATCAGCGCTGGACAGCCGCTGGGCTAGAGGTTTTATTTAAGGACTTTGCTGAAGTTGATGTGCGAGTGCGTTCTGGCTTGTTTTCAACGCTCAATGTTTGGTTGTGCTATGTCTTACCAAGCTTCTTTTCTTTTGGTTCAGATAGATTGTATTGGCTCCTAGTGAATATTTCTCTGTTCATTTTCTTCCCAGTAAAACTATTAGATATAATCGCCATCCATCTCCCATTCGCCTCGCACACCGCCGCAGTTTTTTATTGTATTGTTAAGAGATAAAAATAGTATGGATAATTTTACAAAAGACGATACAGTTTCAGGAGAAAGACTAACAGTCGGAAAGAGTAGTAAAAGAAATCAAGAAGACCATGTGGCCAGATATGCGTTTGCTTGTGACTACGTAAAAGATAAAACTGTTTTGGATATTGCTTGTGGAACGGGGTATGGAGTGAAGATGCTTAGTGACGCAGGTGCAAGAGAAGTGGTAGGTGTTGATATTGATTTGGAGTCCATTGAATTGGCCCAAAAAAATTTCTCAGGTGAAAATATCTCATATCAATGCGAATCAGCCTCAGATATAAAATTCGAAGACGAAAAGTTTGATGTAATTGTCACTTTTGAAACAATAGAGCATTTGGATGATGATATCAGGGCTCAGTATTTAAGTAACTTAAGGTTGGCGTTAAAAAAAGACGGGATAATAATTCTATCAACCCCAAATAAGCTGATTACTTCTCCATGGAGTAAAAAACCTCTGAATCCTTATCATGTATTAGAATATTACAGAGAGACTCTCGAAGTTGAATTAGGATATCAGGGCTTAATTGTGATGGGCTGGTACGGACAGAGGTTTGTGAAAAAATTTTTTACTCACAGAACTTCTTATTTATTAGTAAGAATATTTGAAAAAATGTTTAGAAAGTCGTTTGGAATCTATGACATAGCAAATGGGGCAACTGTCGCACAAATTCCTGCAGGTTCAGAACCAAGATATTTTGTTGTAATTATTAAAAAACATGATTAAAAAACTAGTAAAAGAGATTTTGAAAAAGGACACAGTGGCAAGTCGTTTTTCTGTCAGACTTTTAAGAAATTACCGAATCAGCCAGTTTGAAAAAAAGGAAATAAAGGTTTTAGAAATATCTGGCGGGTCTTATCCAATCTCTAGAGAATACTTGAATATTGATATATCAAATGCGTCAGAAGTAGATATTGTTACAAACCTTCTTGAGCCTGTTCCTCTTGATAAAGAGTATTGTCATAAAATTATTTCAATTGCCACACTAGAGCATTTTAACGTGAATGATGTTCGTTTTATTTTGTCAGAATTTTTCAGACTTTTGAAGCCTGGCGGGAGTGTCGAGATTGGTGTTCCATCCTTAAATAAAATTTGTAAGCAATATCAAGAACATGGTTGCGATGATGTGGTTCTTCGGTATCTGCATGGTGGTTTAAAGGATAAGTATGATGTCCATTTTTTTGTGGTTGACGCAGCTAGATTTATTCAAGAACTTGAGTCGGTTGGTTTTGTTAAGGGTAGAGAAGAGCAGTATGATTTTCCTCGGCACAGTAAAGATTATATGATGAAAATTGTTGCTGAAAAACCAGTTAGTTAAATATGAAAATTTGCTGGTTTGGAATATATGACGAAAAATATTCGAGAAACAACGTGCTAATAAATGGTCTAACTTCTTCAGGTGAAACTGTTTTGCAATGTAATACATATGGACAGAAAGGACTAAAAAAATATTTTCAGCTGATTAAAAAGATACGTTCATTGCATGGGAATTACGATGTGCTTTATTGCGCATTCCCAAACAACTATAATGTTCTCCTAGCAAAAATATTCCAAAGGAAACCAATTGTGATTGATGCCTTCTTTCCGCTCTACGATGCTTACATTGTTGATAGAAAGGCGTTCTCTCGATACAGCCTAAAAGCCTTTATGTATTACTGGCTCGACAAAATAAATATTTTTTTGGCTGATGTTGTGATTGTTGATACAGGTGAGCATAAAAAGTACTGGAGGAGTATTAGTGAGGAAAAGTCTATTGAAATCGTTCCTGTCGGTGCTGATACCAGTGATTTCTTTCCAGAAAGGAGCACAAATAGTCAAAATGATACTGTGCTAGTAACGTTTCATGGTTCATATATTCCTCTACAGGGAATTGATAAGATTATTGCTGCTGCTGCACTGTTGCGAGAATCAAGTACTATTAAATTTAGGTTTATTGGAAAAGGGCAACAGTATGAAGAAATGGTTAAAAAAATTAATGATGAACATTTAGATATAGAGTTGTTGCCGTGGCTTTCAATTCAGGAGTTGAATACAAAACTAAACGAGTCCGATATTGTGCTTGGAATATTTGGAGATACTGATAAAACTGACAGAGTAGTTCCAAATAAGTTATTTCAAGGGGTTGCGGTCAAGAAGCCAGTTATCACTAAAGATACGCCAGCCGTACGTGAACTGTTTACTGATGAAGAAATTTATATGGTGTCGAACGCTCCAGAAGATATCGCTCGAGCGATTGTGTATTTGTCTGAATCTAAATTACATCGGGAACAGTTTGCAGATAATGCGTATACAAAGTTCAAAAAGCAGTTCTCGGAAGTCCCGTTGGGTGCACGATTAGGAGCCATTTTAAGTACAAAAGTGTAGCTACTCTTGAACAGTCGCTTTTGTTAGTAGTTTGTCAGGTGTGTAGGTGATATTTTGTGATTAATTACAAATAACCAAGGTCATCTACTATTGCCTAGTAATAGCCAAAGGTTACAAAACTTTCTTAGAGGTAGTATAGTTCTATAACAATAGTAATTACAATAATTTATTTGCATATGGAAGGTCTAGAAACAGTATATAAAATCCACCATCACAATCGGGCAGATGGATTTGCAATTCTATTGAAAGAGAGAGGTGCGTTTTTACAGAAGCATATAGGCACTGGGAAGAAAGTTTTGGATATTGGCTGTAGAGATGGACAGCTCACCTCAACGTACCAAAAAGGTAATGAGGTAATGGGAGCTGACGTAGACCGCGAAGCGCTGCAGAGAGCAAAAACTAACTTTGCGATTGAAACAGTCCATGTTGATTTGAATGGTGAGTGGCCTTTTGCTGCCTCTTCGTTTGATGTGGTTGTCGCGTGTGAATTCCTTGAGCATATTTATTTCCCAGGGAAAGTAATGGAAAAAATAAAGCTCGTTCTAAAAGAGGGCGGTATTTTTGTTGGGACAATTCCGCATGCATACAGTTTGCAGTCTAGGGTAAAGTTTTTGTTGGGAACTAAAACCGGTACACCGCTTGAAGATCCAACACACATAAATCATTTTTCATACCGTGAGTTCAAAGCCTTGCTTGAAAAAAACTTTGAGGTGATTGAAATAGCAACCTATGTTCCTCCCCGGTATCGTCTATTGTCGTTTCTATTTCCGTATGTGTTTGCTCACGACCTGATGTTTTCAGTAAAGAAAAAAAGTTAACGATAGAGTAAGTAATATAGGATTATTGCTCCACAATATTGACCTATTATTCTTGATATAATTGCTCCAAGAAGTCCAAAGTAAAATACTAAGATTCCCAAAAAGAACACCTGTAGAATACTTATGAGTATCTGGTACGTGTAAAGCTCCTTTTCCATCTGTTGCGCCTGAAGAGCACTATGCGGAATTAAGTATATTGATGCTGGGAAAGTGAGCGCAAGTAACTGTACGTATGGAATTGCGTCTAGATATTTAGGAAATAGTAGCTCATACACAAAAGGCACGATTGCTATAAAGCAAAGAGAAAACACCGAAAGTGCAACAAATAGTTGGGCAGACCTCCAAGGTACAGATTTTTTTATTATCTCGTTTGACTCATGTTGGGTATATTTTGGCAATAAAAGAGTTTGTAAGTTTTTGAAGCTACCTCTGATTTGTTCTGGTAGCAATGTAGCTATTGAAAACAGTGCTAGTTCAGCAGCACCAAGAAATTGAAAAATCACAATTGCATCAAGTCGATATGCGACACCGCTAAAGATATTTCGATATGAAGAGTGTTTTGCAAATGAGATGTATTTATTCCATACAACCTGTTCAGTCTTGAGTAGAGTCTCACTTCTTGGTCTATAGAATAAGTAACAACAAGCTGAGAAAATGCCTTGAGCGGCAAGGTACGTAGCAATGAGTACTAAGATGTTTTGAGTAAAAAATAGTGCCAAAAGAGATGAGCCAGAGACCGCTATAGATTTTACTGCTTGCATTAAAGCTCCTTCGGCGTACCTAGTTTCCCCATATAAAAAGGATAGTGTATTAAGAAAAAGCTGGCTGAGTGGCTGAAAAATCGCTATCAGCAAGCATCCTACAGCAAGAATATTATTGTCTTGCAGGTAATAATAAATTGCTCCGCAAAGCGAGAAAAAAACAATTCCGATACCCCATTTAAAAGTTACAGAAGTACTTTCTTGTAGAAATCTTCTGTGTCCTCGTGAGGCGGCTTGTAAAATTGCTTGATTTATACCGGTGAGAGAGAATGTGCTGAATAGTACTGAAAGTCCAATAATATAACGATATATACCGTAATCATTTTCAGATAGATAATTTGCAAACAATACAGCCACCAATAAGGAGCCGAGTATAGTGGAACCTTGTGCGAAAAGTAACCAAAAACCACCGGATAGAAAATAACCAGCATCGACATTGAACTTGCTAGAAAATCTATTCAGTAATTTTGTTTTTGCGTTCATCAAAATTGTAACTATATTGAGGCTCCGGAAGTTGTGTATAATGAGCGCTCTCGTTTGACAAGTATATCAAGTATACTCACCTTAATATGTATAGATTTTATTTCATCCTGAAACAGGTAGTAAAAGGGAAAAGTATTACCAGGGCTTTTTTGAATGAAAGACTCTTGGCTGAGACTCTCTCAGGGAAAACGATTGATATTGGTGGAGGTGCTGGTAATGCTTACCTGGCTTTTATGGATTCATCCGATTCCACCCATTTTACCACTTTTGATTTAAGGAATGGAGACATGGTAGATTTTGAGTCTGAACCTCTGCCTTCAGAAGATGGTGTATTCGATACAGTACTATTTTTAAATGTTATGGAGCATATTTTTAACTACCAGCACATTGCTAATGAGGTTGTCAGAATAACAAAGCCAGGTGGACAGGTGCTCGGGTTCGTACCTTTTTTGATGTGGTATCACCCAGACCATAAAGATTTTTTTCGATACACGCATGAAGCACTTGAGAAAATCTTTCAAGCAACAGGCGCAGCTTCAATAAAAATTGAACCCATAGAAAAAGGTTTGTTTACTGCAGCTTTTCATATCAAAGCCCTAGCATTTCCGTTATTCCTGAGAGTTCCTCTTTTTTCTTTTGCGTATGTAGTAGACTCTTTTATCGGTTTATTTAAAAAAGAGAGAGGTCCTAAATATGTTTTGGGATATTTTTTCAAACTAACAAAATGATAGGGAAACGCATTGTCTTGTACTTAATAGGAATTACCATCCTGCTTGGCATGACGGTCTTTGTGGTGGGGATGCTCATTGAGCAGAGTGCGGTACAGGAAAGTATTGTACTCACGGTGGAAGAAGGGGGTGTGGTTTCTGCAGAGATGCAGGGTAGTGAAGAGTTGGCCGAAACTGCAATTGTAAACACAGCAGAGAAAGTGTTACTGCGCGCATCGCTTTCATCGCCTGAGCGTTCCGACTTGATAGTGGTAAATGGCGGTGCGGTAGTGGGAAGAGATTCTCGCAGAGGTGAATATCTCACTGGTCCTGGAATTGAGTATCAGGAAGGGGAACAGTTGGCTTCTAACATTCAAGAGGTGTCAGTGTCGAGGCTTGCCCAGTATGATGAGAGTGTCAGTGTCTATGTGGTTGGATTAGAGGCTGGAGAGTATGTGTTCTCTGGGGTATTTATTTCGCCTGATGGAAGTGAGCAAAGCTTCTCATTTGCGTCTTCTACAAAAGAAGCGGTGGTTGATGAATACGAGTTTGATTACCAAACGGGAGTAGTCTCGGTAGTCAGGAGAGACTACGATTCATCTTCTGTCTCAGTCGCCTCTGAGCCAGTTGAGAACTGTGATGTAGATGCGCTCACTCAGCAACTCACACGTGAGTTGGTAGCCGGTGGATGGGATATAGAAAAGAACCCGCCGGTGAATACTCGCTCATACATGGCGGAGTCAGTTCCAGATACAAATAGCAAACTTCCGTTTGGGTATGAAGAGGTGTGTGCCGTGGAGATGTCGTTTATGGAAAGATTTGAAAACGAAGTGCCAGAAAATTATAGTCGACCGACCATTGTCAGTGTTGCATCGGAGGTGTCTCTGGTGACGGTTGGAAGTGTTGTGTTTGGTCGCAATCCGGCTGACGGCCCGCTGGGTTCTTCAGATGTGGTGCCGATTACCAAAACGGGCAACGAGGTGCAGTTCTTGGGATTGGAGTTTGGCATGCAACAAGTTTTGGTTGGGTTTCCAATGTATAGCACCTGTCCGTGTTCGTACGTGAATACAGCAGTACTCACTGCGCCGATGTATCCAGCGAGTGATTGAGAATAGGCCGGCTCTGATATACTGAAGAAACATTTATGATTGGAAAACGAATTATTCTCACATTATGCATGATGGCCGTGTTGGTCATTGCGTCTGGATATATTATCGGTGCGAGTCTGTCTCGAGCTGACTTAAAGTCTGGTGATAAAGAATATGTCTCTAGCTCACCAACTCCACAACCAGAAGAAGACAGGCAACAAAATTCTCAAACGACAGAAACAGAAACCATGACTGAGGAATCATTTACCATGCCGGATGAGGCTTTTGACTCTTTTATAGAGCCACCGGAAGACATTGAAATTATGGTACAGTAGTCCTCATGAAATCTCTCAAGGAACAGTTTATTGAGTATGTAGTTGGAGAGGTGGTCGCGAAAGCCGGAGAGGGTGTGTCGGTGCGCGTGATGGATGTAGGGTGCGGTACCGCCGGCTATGTACCAGCGCTCATACAAAAATATCCAACTATTGAATATGTTGGAGTAGAGCCGATTGCTGATTCGTTTGCAGCTGCGGAAAAGAACCTGCAAGGGCTTAAAAATACCAAGGTACATTTTCAGCTCGGTTACGATTCTGTTCCTGATGAGGTCGAAAACTCATTTGACCTGGTGTTCTCACTGAGTGTGCTCGAGCACATTAAACACTTGGAACGTTTTTTAGCGCTCAGTGCAAAGTACGTAAAGGTAGGTGGAACACTGATGCATCGCTACGACCTAGGGCATGCGCTCTATTCACATTCATGGAAGGAGTGGCTTCATGTGCGCTTAGGAAACATGATTCCAAGTATCTTGCCCGAACGACAATTCGTGCGGTATGTGCCAGAGGTTGAGGTACGTGAGTTGTATACAAAACTTGGTATTACTCCAACACAAACCACCTATCATCAGATGCCAAACCACAAGCAACTCGAAAAACTGTTGAAAACACTAGATACAACTGCCATGACAGAGCTATTTGCATGGGAAATGAAGCATCAAGAGGTGTTTCGAAAAATACCGCTTCCGGACAGAGAGAAATTATTCCCCGCTATCTCGGTGTGGGGAGAGAAAAGGTAACACAGGCGAAGGTTCTCAAACCTTCACCTGTTTTACTGTGATAGGCAGGACAGAAAGACTGTTCTATACCGTTATTTTTTTTACTCGTCTAGGGATTCCTTGTTCGGCATTCGTGATATAGTTTTCCTCATATGAAAGACTTTTTGAAAGCGGTGGTATTTGCAGGGCTCTTTGCCGTCCCATTCCTCACCCTATACGTAGAAAATGAATATTTTTTCCCATACATTACTGGTAAAAACTTCTGGTTCCGCATTATTGTTGATGTGGCCTTTGCTGCGTGGGTGATTCTTGCACTCTACGAACCTAAGTATCGACCGAAGTTCTCTGGTATTGCTCTGAGTGCCGGTATTTTGCTAGTGATAATGTTCTTCGCCAATCTCTTTGGGGTGCACCCACAGACCAGTTTCTGGAGTAATTTTGAACGTATGGACGGGTACGTGTCGTTGCTTCATACGTTTATGTACATGATTGTGCTCGGAAGCGTACTACTGACGAAAGTGCATTGGAAGTATCTCCTCAATACCTCTTTGGTGGTTGCGACGCTCGTAGCGCTCCAAGGTTTGCGTCAATACTTTGGTCTCATCGATGGCAGTAGTCGTATTGATAGTACGCTTGGAAACGCAGCCTACATGGCGGTATACATGCTTTTCCATATCTTTATCGCGTTTTGGTTGCTGGTGGAAACTCCTTCAGTCATCCGAAAAGTACTCTATGGTTCGCTGTCTGCAATATTTGTCTTCGTGCTGGTAGAAACCGGTACGCGAGGAACGGCGGTTGGTTTGGCAGTTGGTGTGATGGTTATGACAGCTTATATCGGGCTGTTTGGTGCTCAGTTTAAGCAGTATCGTAAATACGCTTTGGGAGGTTTTGCTGTCCTCTTGCTCGCAGTCTCAGGATTTGTGGTTGGACGCGATTCTGAAGTTGTTCAAAGCAATCCAAACCTGGCGCGTATCGCCAATATCTCAATCGATGACTTGCAGATTCGAGGCATCATTTGGGGGATGGCCTGGGAAGGGATTAAGGAACGGCCTGTTTTAGGGTATGGCCAAAGTAACTTCAACTACATCTTTAACGAGCAGTATGACCCGCGACTCTATGCGCAAGAACAATGGTTCGATAGAGCACATAATATTTTCATGGATTGGCTAACCGCTGGAGGGTTCCTTGGTTTGATTGCCTACCTCAGTATCTTTGGGTGGTGTGCGTGGTATCTCTTCGTACGACCGCTTATCAAAGATGATGAGCAAACCTTTACCGTACTTGAACGAGGAATTTTACTCGGACTCTTGGCTGGATACTTCACACACAACCTGGTGGTGTTTGATAACATCGTGAGTTACATCTTCTTTGCAATTATTCTTGGACTGATTCACTCTCGAGTAGCTACTCCAATTAAGTCGATAGAAAAAGCCAAGGTAGATAATTTGATTATCACTCAGTTTGCCGCGCCAGTAATGGGGGTTGCCTTAGTAGCAGTCATATACTTCTTTCATACACCAGGGATGCTGGCAGCGGGAGACATTATTGATGCGTTTCGAGAGCCAGACCCAGCGGTTCGTTTAGAAATATTCAATCGTACACTAGAGCGAGATTCGTTTGCTCGTCAGGAAATTACGGAACAACTTGCTCAGCAAGCCATGAATCTTATGCGGTCACCACAGGTGCCAGAAGAAGTACGGACAGCCTTTGCCCAAACTTCTGAAGAGCAATTACTGCAATTTGCAGAAGAAAAACCAGGTGATGCGCGCGTACATGTATTTATTGGAAGTTATTATCGTTCGACTGGAGATATAGAAAAGGCAGCACAACAGATGGCACTAGCTCGACAGTATTCTCCAAACAAGCAAGCGATTATCCTGCAACAAGGATTTATCGAACTTACACGTGGCCAGAATGAGGAGGCAGTGAATTTCTTCAAAACAGCCTATGAACTTGATGAAAGAAACCTAGAAGCCAAAGAATACTACGCTGCTTCATTGTTCTATGTAAATAGAGGAGATGAAGCGATTGCGCTGATGGATGACGAAGCGACCGAGCAACGATTTGCCGCTAGTGACTTTGTGATTAGTTCAGCTAATCAGTTTGGCCGGAAAGACTTCATGATTGATTTGTACGAAATCCGCGTGAACTCAACACCAAACGAAGTACAAGACTGGGCAAATGACGCTCAGAACTGGGCGACACTCGCCTTCTTGTACTTTGAGCAAGGAGACAAAGAAAAATCTCTCGAAGTACTTGAGCGTACCAAAGAGCAGATTCCAGGCTTTGCTCCGACTGCCAGCTGTATTATGGGTAATATAGAAAATGACCGCGACCCACAAGAAGGCTGCTAGTCACTATGGAAGTTGAAATCAAAACACATATTTCACTTGCCCAGCACACCACCTTGAAAGTAGGTGGTGTTGCTGATTATTTTGCAGAAGTGACTTCAGGTGAAGAGCTTAAAGCGGTGCTTCATTTTGCTTCGCAAAATGAAGCATCGCTCTATATCCTTGGCGGTGGTTCTAATATTCTCTTTCCTGATGAAGGTTTCCGGGGAGTGGTAATGAAAAACACAATGCAAGGAGTTCGGTATCAAGAGCAGGATGGCCAAGTGCTACTTACCTGTGGGGCCGGAGAAGCTTGGGATGAAGTTGTTGCTGATTCTGTGCAGAAAGGGTATTGGGGATTGGAAAATTTAAGTGCTATTCCTGGTACAGTCGGCGCAACTCCGATTCAAAATGTGGGAGCCTATGGAGTTGAAGTGTGCCAATTAATTTCTGCGGTGACGTGTGTCCATGCAGACACGCTTGAAGAAAAAAAGTTCACCAACGCTCAGTGTGAGTTTGGGTATCGTGACTCCTACTTCAAAACACCCGAAGGAAAAAAATGGATTGTTACGGAAGTAACTTTTTCTCTATCGCTAGAACCAAAACCGATTCTTGAATACAAAGATATTTCTTTTCTAAAAGAAGAAAAAAAATTGTCGCCAAAAATAATTCGTGATGCAGTCATCGACATTCGTTCAAAAAAATTTCCAGACTGGCGCACTGTTGGTACGGCTGGTTCTTTTTTTAAAAACCCGACCGTGAGTGAAGAAGAACACGCAAGACTTCTTGCTGAGTTTCCTGGTTTGGTTGCACATCAAACTGCAACTGGAAGCTGGAAGCTTTCACTAGGGTGGATTCTCGATAAAGTCCTTGGTTTAAAAGGTTATTGTGAAGGTGGAGTGTGTCTGTTTGAACACCAAGCATTGGTGTTGGTGAGTCATGGTGACTCAAGTGTCGCAGTGAAAAATTTTTATACCTCTATCCAAAAAAAAGTTTTTGAAAAAACTGAAATCAAAATTGAACCTGAAGTGCAAATTATAAAAAATAAAAAATAATTATTATCCCCACATTGAAATCGCTTTTCTAATTGTGTAAGTGCATGGAACAAGACATAATAAAAGGAAGCAAAACTTTTCTCAAGAGATTGTTCTTTGAAAGAGGAGAAGAGGTTGCGGTCGAACTTTATTCATATCTTTCATCACAAAAATACTATGCCAGCAGCAAAGAAAAAAGCAGCAAAGAAGCCGGCGAAAAAAGTTGTAAAGAAAGTAGCAAAGAAGGCAGTTAAGAAAACTGTAAAGAAGGCTGCTAAGAAGACAACTAAGAAGGCCGTAAAGAAGACTGCAAAGAAAGCCGCTCCAAAGAAAAAGGCACCGGCGAAAAAAGT
>CAYGOP010000006.1:0-25519 GCA_964351645.1 uncultured Candidatus Saccharibacteria bacterium
TCGTAATTGTGACCACGAAAAAAGCGCTGGATGCGCCGTTTTGGCCGCGTTGGAGTCAGGTGAATTATCAGCGCGGGAGTTTCAGAATTACCAAAAACTTCTAAAGGAAAAAGCTTTTTTGCAAAGTAAAGATTCCGATAATTCAGCGCGACACTTTGAGCAAAATAAAAAACGTGAGCTGCAAAAAAATTCAGCTATAGCCCGTGCAAAACTATCGCGCCGCAGATAGATAGGTTTTGCTATACTAGAGAGGTATGGAAATCGACTGGAAGATAATCATGTTTACCTTACTTTTGATTGATAGTATGGGAGCAATTTTGGTGGCTTGGTTTGGACAAAAATGGTGGATTCATTTGGCTGGCCCTCTGGCTACCTATTTCCCGGCCGCCAAGGGTTGGTCGATATTGTATTTTATGCTGGTCCTAATGCTCGGGTACTCACTTGGGGTGCTGTAATCCAAAGCTATTGATTCCGATTTTTATGAGACAGGGTATACTGAAGTGAAAGAAATTATTTATTGATTCGTAGTATTTAAGATATGGAAGAAATTACGTCGTCTGAAACACAGACTCAACCACATGCTGTTGTTGCTCAACCAGCACAGAACACATTACTCAAAGACTTACTCATTCCGATTTCAATTGTCATTGCTGGTATGGCTATCGGCGCAGGACTGTATCTCAGTGGTGGCCCAGCTGCCCAGCCAGTAGCTCCAGGGGCTGCGAACCCAGTTGCACAAGCTCCAGTAGACAATACTGGTAAGGTGAACCCAGTAACGGCTGATGAGCACATCAAAGGGAGTCCGGATGCAGCAGTGACCATTGTTGAATATTCTGACTTTGACTGTCCGTTTTGTAGTCGTTTTCACGACGTAATGAATCAAGTGGTAGAAAAGTATGACAACGTAGCTTGGGTATACCGACAGTTCCCGCTAGAGCAGTTGCATCCGCAGGCGCCAGCAGTGGCTGTTGCTTCTGAGTGTGTTGCAAAGGTTGGAGGGAACGATGCTTTTTGGAAGTTTACTGATTCCTACTTCAAGGCTCGTGGAGCAGGAGATGCGACTGCCCATGACGTACTCGTACCTCGTTTAGTAAGCGAAGCTGGTGTTTCCTTCGCTGAATTTAATACCTGCTTTGAAGGTGGAGAAATGCTTCCGGACGTACAAGCTGACATGGATAATGCTGTAGAAACAGGTGGACGAGGAACCCCATGGAGCATCATTATTGGCCCAACTGGAAAAACATACCCTCTCAACGGTGCATTGCCACAACAGTCTGTGGAGCAGTTGATTGAAATTGCTCTCCAAGAGGCTTAAAAAATATGGTTATCGAAGTCTTGCGAACCGTCTTTCGTCAGTTTCGATACCTGCAAATAGCTGTACTGGTAGCTGCTTTGGCGCTCAGTACGGCTATTTTGTTGCCAAATATTTCTATCATTCAACAAGTGTTTTCATCGACTGCCATCTCCAGCGCAAGTAAAATTGATTTTTTGTGGAGTTTATTTGGCTCACTGGTCACGAATTTTACGCCTTTCTCAGCACTGTATACGGTCACTGTGTCTCTTTTGTTGGGTGTGAATATTGCTTTGCTCACGTTCTACATTCGGCGCAGACAAGTTGGTTCAAAAAATTATGCTGGCAATACAGCAGGATTTTTTGGAGTTATTGTGGGAGCTTTTGGTGTGGGGTGTGCAGCCTGTGGCTCACTCATTTTGTCTGCTCTACTCACTTCACTTGGAGCGGGAGGTTTGCTCCTGCTGCTCCCATTTCATGGGGCGGAATTTGGTGTGTTGGGAGTCTTGTTGTTGGGTTATTCGGTGTATCAGCTTTCGAAACGAATACACGACCCGCTGGTGTGTGGTGTCTAACGACCTTGTCCGTAGATAGTTTTTAGTTTTGCTACGTGCTCCTCATACGTGTTTGAGCAGTAGTATCCAGCATCAGTGTCGTGGAAATAATATAAGCAGTCTGTTTGTATAGGATTTAAAGCTGCAAGTACCGCTTCAGCTGAAGGGTTGGCAATCGGTGCAGGTGGTAATCCTTTGTGGTCGTACGTATTAAATGGTGAATCAAGATACTTGTCATCTGGTCGAACCGCTGGCCACCAGCTTGATATGGTTGGATCATTTGCTTTTACGTACTGGAGTGTCGCGTCTAGCTGTAGAGGCATATCTATAAATAAGCGGTTCCAGATGACACCAGACACCTCTCTCATATTTTCAAAGTCTGATGCCTCACGTTCAAGGAGGGAGGCAATAATCAGTGCGTCAGTCAACGGAACTTGCGTCTCCACTTCTGGTGTATACCGCTCTGAGATTTGTGTATCAAAAGCTTCAAGCAAGAGCTGTGCGATGTCGTTTGGGGTGGCGTACCGGTGGGTAACATATTGTCCAGGAAAATATTTTCCTTCAAAGAGAATAGGTGAGTGTATGTCAACAATAGCCTGGAACTCAAGTCTTTGGTCTTCATTCCAACGCATGATATCGCCTATGTTTTTCGTTACTTCTTCCTTACGTTCACCTGGCCATACTACAGCAATTCGACTGATGGGAGAGGCAAGATTTTGGTACCAGGTTTGATTAGAGAAGAGAGCAGCTACTTGATTCCACCAATTATTTTTTGATTGAGGATTTTGTGCTAGGGTGCGCTCAAAGAAAACATCTACACTCGGGTCCTCAGAGATTTGTTGCGTAATTACGTTTACGCTGACTGGAAAGGGTTCAACCGTGTCAGAGGTCTGAGTTGTTGAGAGTGAGTCTGTGTAGATAATATTCTTACTTTGAAATAAGAGAGTTGTCCCAACAGCAGCTGTTATTGTGAGTAAGATTACCAGTAGGTAAATAATACGTCTAATTATTCCAAAGCCGAGCATGCCCCATATTATCCCATATTTATGTAAATAAGTAGTCAAAAAGAAGCAGGTTTGCGCCAATGAGTTATACTGGTTTAAAATCAATATAATCTAATCATTCATTGTATGAAATACGTATTTATCCTGGGTGTTACTGCAGCTGTACTTATCTTTTTAGGTGCCTATTTTTTGTTTGGAGCAGATATCGACTCTGCTCGCGAGATGAATTCGGTGCAAGATTCCACCCTCAGCACGGAAGATGTGTTGGTAAGTGAAGAAAATCAACAGGTACAGGGGTCAGGAACTTTTTTAGATTTGCAGAATCTGGGTAAAAGTCTTGAGTGTCAGGTTCGATACGATATGCAAGAAGAAGGAGAATTGGAGGGAACCTTGTTTGTTTCAGATGGTAAGCTTCGAACCGATTTTGTATTAGAAAGTCCTGAGTATGGTCAGTATGCCTCATCTGTTATTCTAGACGATGAGTTTTTGTATTCTTGGTCTGCTATCGAAGGTTCTCTGTATGGAGTGAAGATTGCTGTGGCTGAGTTAGAAGGTTCTGCAGCAGAGGCTCAGTCTACTGGTCCGGTCGCGATGGATGAAAACATTTCTTATACGTGTACCCCTTGGGTTGCAGTCGATGCCAGTGTGTTTACTCCACCGAGCACTGTGCGCTTCCAGGATATGAGTAATATACAAAATGCCGCTATGGAGTATGGAACAATCTACGAAGAAGGTGAGTTGCCGTACTAGGCTAGCCAGCGCACGAGTGACAGAACAACAACTGCGCTTATTGTGTAGATAGCAGCGAGTAATACTGCGCCAGCTGCCATGTCTTTACTGCGACCGATATTGTCGTGGAGTTCAGGGTGGAGTCTATCGAGTGCTTCCTCGAGGGCTGAATTCTGGAGTTCTGTGATGAGAATCAGTGTCCAGCACAGACCAAGAAATAACCACTCCCAAGGAGCAAGGGGGCTATAGAAAAACCACATTAAAAATAAAAAGAGTATTCCGCCGAAGAACTGACTCTGGAAGCTTTGGTCGTTCTTCAGAGCATAGAGAAGTCCTCTGGTTGGGTGGGAGAACCGTGTTATGAGCTTCTTCATATTAAGAAGTATAGCAGAGGTTTTAGTAGTCCTTCTCCGCGTAAATTGAAATGGTTCGACGCTTACGAGCTCTTCCTTTGAAGGCATGTTTGTGTGAACGGTAAATTTTCCGTACGATAAATTTTTCAGACAAGAACTTCACGAGCTCTTCCTCACTGTATACGTATTCAGCTACTCCCATCACAGGGTGGATGTAGCTTCCTTCTTCTTTTCCAGGTCGTTCTTTAATAAGCCTAGCCGTGTGCAAATCTTTATCTTTGAGGAAGGTTTTCATGAATAAGTATCCGCCTGGTTTTAAGGTGCGATAAATTTCGTCACGCAGCTGTTCTCGACCTTTTGCATCTAGGAAGTGGGATGTCATCATGTCCAGCACGAGTGACTGGGTTTCGTCTTCAGTGGGAAGTGGCTCACCAGCATTTCGTACTTCATATTGGATAGATAGACCTTTTGAAGCAGCTTTTGCTTGTGCAATGGCCGCTGTTGAGATATCAAAACCAACACCCTTCATATTGAATTCATTAGCCAAGAAAATGAGGTTTCGCCCGTTTCCACAACCGGCATCAAGCGCGCTCGCACCTTGAGCGAGGATGTCTCCGCGTTCACGACGAATAACCCAACGAGTAAATTTCGCCAAATCCTCACTCTCGTTCGTTGAGAGTTTAAGGTGTTCAGGGTTTGTATATTCCTTGTCCCAGAAAGTAGCGCCGTGCACCTTGCGCTTTTTCTTCCGGACAAAGTTTGGTTTCATTGGCATAGTGGTGCTGATTAGACCATGAAATCACTATTCTTTCAATGATTTTACTTCATATGTCACTAAATAAGCATTTGCGAACCACTTAAATAACTCCACCAGTAGTATGTTGAATATAATCCAACCGGCAACAAATAGAAGCCAAATAAACGGCAAATGAGTCGTCTCAAACACTTCCTGGAAGAACGGTGTATAGATGGTGATGGCTAGTAGAATTAAGCCAACAAAAACACCTATTAACAACAGTTTATTACTGAAAACTGGGTATTTATATAGTGGTCGACTGAGGTCTAAAAACGAGAACGAAATAAAGAGAGTATATGAACCGAAGCTGGCAAAGAGAATTGTTCGAGCTAGTTCTACACTGACGCCAGTACGCAAGAGGGTTAGGTAGAGAGCAAGCAGGAGCAGGGAAATCACTACTCCTACTGCTGTTGTAAGAAACAGCACTCGCTTATCAAACATGGTGCGACTAGTGGCATTTGTTTCGCGCATCATTTGACGATCAAACGCAAACGCGATTGCGGGTAGACTGCCAGTGAATAAGTTGACCCAGATAATCTGGAGAGCGGTAAGCGGGAGTGCAACACCGGCGAGAATTGCTCCGCCGACTAAGATGAGCTCGTCTAAAGTATTCGACATTAAGTATACAAACAACTTTTTAATGTTTGAGAGAATTTGCCGGCCCTCTTGGATGGCTGATACAATTGTCTTAAAGTTATCATCGAGCAGAATTAAATCAGCAACACCTTTAGCAACATCTGTGCCGGACCCAACGGCAATGCCGATGTTCGCCGCCTTTAGTGACGGTGCGTCGTTCACACCGTCTCCTGTCATAGCAACCACTTCTCCTCGAGCTTGGAACAATCTTGTGATACGGAGCTTGTCTTTCGGACTTACACGTGCGTAGATGTGAATTTTATCTAACAGACCATTGAGTTCATCGTCTGAGAGTTGAGCGAGCTGTTGGCCGGTAAGAACGTTTGCTTCAGTTACACCCCAACCTAAGTCATTTGCCACTGCAATAGCGGTGCCAGGCAAGTCTCCGGTCGCCATCACGACTCGCGTATCGTACGAAGCAATATTCTTTAGTGCGGTTGCTACCTCGGGTCGAATTGGGTCAAAGAAACTCAGTGCTCCTAAAAACGTTATGTCCCGCACATGGTCTGACGTAATTGATTGCGGGTCAGTGTGCGGGGTAAGGAGTCCGACCCCTAAGACTCGTCGGCCATATCGGCTATGGGCATTAATAGCTGCAGTCAATTCTTCTTTTATTTCGGCTGAGACAAACGAACGTGCGATAAGTACTTCTGGCGCTCCAAGAACAACATGCGGGTCTTCAAATTGACCTAAGTGAGCAGGAAGGTAGTGGTTCGGTATACGAGTGACTGAGAATTTATTGACTGAATTAAAAGGAATTCTAATTTGAATCTCACTTCTGTCTGCGTCGTTTTGTACAATGCTGTATTTAGCGGCGGCTCGGACGATATTGCCTTCTAAATCATCACCACGAATGACCCATTTAGCTGGCTCGTCGGCAGGGTTTTCGACTACGACGTCGCAAGCGCAGCGAGCGAGGGTGAGGAGTTCTTTTTGGAGAGTGTCAAAATCTTCACTATGGTCGGCTGGGGTAAACTCAGGAGCAGTGAGTTGAGCAAAGGTGTCAATGTCCTTCAGTTGCATGTTTGCTTGCGTCAACGTTCCTGTTTTGTCAGTAATAATGATACTGGTTGAACCGAGTGTTTCTGAGGCAGTCAGATTACGGATGATACCTTGGCGTTTGGCAATACGCTCCACTCCAACTGCCAGGATAGCAGTCAGGCCAATTGGTAGCGCTTCTGGTACTGAACCAACCAGTACAGCGATAGACAAAAGAAGCATTTCGTACACCGGAACATCATTTGAGATTCCAATCACAAAAACAGCTAGTACTAAAATTGAAGTGACTGCGATAATAACCCACGTTAATTTCTCCATACCTTGTTGTAATGGAGTTTTTTCAGACTCGGTTTCGTCTACTAGTTGAGCCAATTTTCCAATTTCGGTCGAGAATCCGGTCGCTGTGACAAGGGCGTAAGCTGAGCCGTTAATGCTGAGTGTCCCGGCGTGTACTAGGTTTGTACGGTCTGCCAACAAGGTTGTTTCACTGAGCGGTTCAACAATTTTCTCAACCGGGAGTGATTCTCCGGTCAAAATAGACTCATCAACGGTAAAGTTGATTTCTTTAATAATCCGAGCGTCCGCTGTGATGCGAGAGCCACTAGTCAGATGGAGGATATCGCCCGGAACGATATAGCGGGGGTCGATTTCAATTTCCTTTCCATCGCGAATAATTCTGGTGCGATGAGTAATATAGGAACGTAGGTCAGATATTGCCTGCTCAGCCTTATATTCTTGTACAAACCCAAGAACAGCATTCACTATGACCGCAAACGCAATAACGATAGTATCAAGCCACTCTTGTAGGGCTGCGGTGATGACGACAGCAATACAAAGAATGATAATCAGTGGGCTGATGAATTGGTGGAGAAAAATCTTAATTGGGCCTTTTGTTTTGGTTGATTCAAAAATATTCTCCCCGTATAGACGCAGTCGATTTTTTGCTTCGTCGCTCGACAGTCCTTTTTCCGGAGACGTACTGAGATTATTAATAGTTTCATCGATGGTGTCTGACCACGGGCTGGTTGGAAGTGTGTTCATCAGTTAAGTGTATCAAACATTATTTTGTCTAGGGTGAGCTGTTGTGGGTGATTGTGTTACACTATCTCGGTATGAAAAATCCATGGGTAATTATCGGTGTTATCACCATTGTATTGTTTGGCGGAGCTATCTGGTTCTCGTCTGTAGCAGGAGAAAAAAATAATGAAGGAGTAGTGGTTCAGGTAAATGTAAAAGGAAATCCTGAAGCTGCAGTAACGCTCACAGAGTTTAGTGATTTGCAGTGTCCTGCGTGTGCTTCTTTTGTGCCGGCTATCGAAGAGGTTATAAATCAGTATGGTGACCGATTACGCTTTGAGTATAAACATTTCCCGTTACCAATCCACACCTATGCGCAACAAGCTGCGATGGCAGCTGAGGCAGCTGGTCAACAAGATAAATTCTTTGAATACCATGATGTGTTGTTTGAATCGCAACAAGAATGGGCTACGTCCCCAAGTCCAGCACTGTTATTTGTAAAATATGCAGAACAGGTAGGTCTAGACATTCCTCAATTTAAACGACAGATGAATTCGTCACTCTTACGAGATAAGGTGCGAGCAGACTTTGCTGAAGGTCGAGAGCTAGGTATTTCTGGTACTCCGACGTTTTTCCTTAATGGTAACCGGATGCAAATTGAAACCTTCCAAGATTTCATTGAGCAAATTGCAATTGCAGTTGACCCAGAGGCTGCAGCAGCACTAATGCGACCAGAAGCCGATGAGACAGTGGTTGGTGAAACTACCGGTGAGCCTGTCCGATTTGGTATCTAAGCTCTATTTGTAGCCATTATTATGCCACGTCAGTTTGATGCACGATGGTTTGAGCGTCTTCGGAGTGTCAGTAATTTGATGGATGAAACAGAATGGTTTCAAAGTCATGCTCGGGTAAGTAAAGAAGAACGAGAACTCTTTTTCAGTAACGAGATAGAAAATCCGCGTTTTTTCTACAAACAATCTTCTACCCCTAAACGCGGTATGCACGAAGCAGGTGAGCTACTGCTTGATTTGCAGAAAAACGAAAAAGAGGCCATTGTACTTGATTTGTATGACCGGAAACTGCAAAAACACTTAATACGGAGTGAGTTAATGAATGCGTCACAAACTAAGAATGATGAGGCGTTTTATACTCACAGTATTGGGCTGTATGGGAAACCTAAAAAGAAATATTTTGCGTACGTGGCCAAGCGTTCAATTGAGTTAGCCAATGCACAAATGAAAGCATACCCGACTGAAGCAAAAAGACTCAAGCGGGTAATGGCAAAAATTGACTGTAAAGCGGTAGATATCAGTGCTGATATTCTGCCTCCGGTAGTTAATACAGGGAAAGAGATTGCCTCTGTTGATCAAGCCAGGGCTATTTTTCAGAACACTATTGACCGGTTAGAGATTGAGGGTTGGCAACTCGTAGTCGACGACACAAATACGAGAGCTCGTTTCTCTGTGAACCCCTATCGAAAAATTATTCATATTCCGTCACAGGAGCAGTTGTTTGCTCGTCCGAAACGCCTGACAGATGTGCAGCTAGAAGCTTTGGCGGAGCATGAGGTCGGGGTACATGCCCGTCGGGCTTTTGAAGGTGAAAAGAGTGGATTGATGTTATTGCAAATTGGATTGGACTCATATCTGGCAGGGGAGGAAGGTTTGGCTGGGTACACGCAACAACAGATTGAAGGTTCAAGTGAATTTTATGGTTTTGACCGCTATTTAGCTGCCTGCTTGGCGATTGGAATGGATGGAACTCCGCGTGATTTTAGAGCGGTCTTTAGCTTAATGACTGACTATTACACTCTCCACTATGCAAATGAAGGTTTGTCAACTGTGACTCCAGTCACTGCTGCTTGGAACGTGTGTATTCGTATTTTTCGCGGTACATCAGGTCAGACAGCTGGTACGATATATACGAAGGATATTGTGTATATGGAAGGTAATATTGGTATTTGGCATTTGATTTCCGAAAAGCCAGACCGCTTCGAGTCACTTTTTTTAGGAAAGTTTAATCCGTTGCTGTCTCGCCATATTCGTTCGCTACAAACCCTTGAAATCTTAAAAGAATGGTAATATTGCATGGTTATGAAATACATTTACACACTGATTATTGGTTCTATTTTAATGAGCTTATTACCAATATCAGCATTTGCTCAATCAGAAACCACGCGCGTCTTTCAGTTTAAAGATGATTCTGTAGAAGTAGAAGCGACCACCTCTGAAGAAGTGCTGGCAAGCACAACAGATGTGTCAGCCTCTGCTACGGCGGCCAATATCATTAGTCAGCGACAAAACACACTTCCAAGCAACGACCTTACGCAACCAGAAGAGCTAACAGAAAAAACCGCTATTATTTCTTTGTTTGAGTCAAGGCCAGTTACAGAGCCGGGGATTTTTAATATTATGGCCTTTTGGGTCCAGGAGGGTGTGCGTCTGGGAATCCCTGCGAACACCATTTTCCTTATTCTCCTAACCCCATTTTTGGCACTTATCGTGAGTTTTACTCGGGTGGTGATTGGTTTGCCGACGCTTGATATGTTGGTGCCGATTGCCTTGGCGTTTGCGCTGGTTGCAGTGGGGATTACTGTTGGGCTATTGGTGCTTGGAGCAATTTTATGTGCGTCTTACATATCTAAGATGAGTTTATCAAAACTGAGAATTATGTTTTACCCGAAGCGCTCACTCTCGATGGTGTTTCTGGCGATTGCAGTTTTTGCTGCTCTTACCTTAGGAGTAGTGCTCGAGTTTGAGCGAATTCTAAGCGTATCTATCTTCCCGATTCTTGTATTGATGCTCCTGGGGGACATGATTATTTCAGTACAGTTGCACAAAAGTTTCAGTGAGACTTTCTCAATTGTGAGCACCACTATTGGAATTGGTTTAATTGGCTACTTAGCCGCGACAAGTTCCATGATTCAGAACATGATTATTCTGTATCCAGAAATTGTACTCTTGGTGATTCCGGCAAATATTATAGTGGGTCGCTACTTTGGTTTGCGTGTACTTGAATATTTCCGTTTTAGTAAGGTTGAACTTGAATAATCTGTATGCCAGTTAGTAATGCAATGCTGGGCATGAATGCCCGTAACTTCCTCTATATTCGAAACTTTAATCGGCGGAGTCAGAAACTCGTGGCTGACGATAAGTTGTTAACGAAGAAGCGCCTACTGAAAGCAAAGGTGCCTACCAATGCTATTTTAGCGAACTTTGATTCACTGCAAGGAGTGCGAGACTTTGACTGGAGCAGTCTCCCGAGTGATTTTGCCATTAAGCCTGCTCATGGCTATGGTGGTCGAGGAATTGTGGTGGTGCGCAAATGGGATGGCGAACATGGAGTTATTGAAAAAGGGAAGCGAATTGATTTTTACGACCTAGAAAGAATTATCTTCGGCGCTCTAGATGGAGAGCACTCACTAAATAATCTTCCTGATACAGCCTTTATTGAAGAAAGAATTCGGCCCCACACTTTTTTTAAGAAGTATGCTTCTAAAGGAGTGCCTGATATTCGGGTGATTGTCTGTAATGGAGTTCCTATTATGGCTATGATGCGCCTGCCAACCATCTACTCAGATGGGAAGGCAAACTTGCACCTTGGAGCGCTTGGGGTGGGTATTGATATGAGAACCGGTATTACTACCTTCGGAGTGGTAGGTATTCAGCCAGTTATGTTTATTCCGGGCACAAAGACAAAAGTTCGGGGCATCAAGATTCCATACTGGGATGATATTTTGCGTATCTCTGTTGAAGCTCAGCAGTGCTCGAAGCTTGGTTTCACTGGGATTGATATTGTGATTGATAATAAGCATGGTCCGCTGGTACTAGAAATCAATGCCCGACCAGGTTTAGGGATTCAAATTGCTAACCAGTCTTCATTGCGTACCCGTTTGGAGCGTATCGGTAATTTAAAGGTTCAAACGGTAGATCGTGGAGTCGAACTAGCAAAGAAGCTCTTTGCAGAAGAGTCTTTAGAAGAGGTTGATGAGCAAAGTGCTATCTTAAGTGTGATTGAGAAGGTAACTATTTACGGCAACGACAAAAAGAAGACGGTGCGAGCAAAGGTTGATACGGGAGCGTATCGTACTTCAATCGATAGTGATTTGGTTGAAGAGTTGGGCTTAGACCCTCACGGCACATTTGTACGCGTCCGTTCAGGAAGTGGTCGACAGAAGCGGCGTACGGTAAAGCTACGCTTCAAGCTAAAAAATAAAGAGGTCGAGACCATTGCTACGTACACCCCGCGCGGACACCTACGATTTCCGGTTATTATCGGTCGCAAAGACATGCAGGGGTATCTCGTAGACCCCTCAAAAATCCCAGAAGGGGTCCTGGTGAAGTAATTTGGGTATAGAAACCAGCTTTTCAGCGAAAGCTTGGTATGATACAGGTATGTTTCGCACACGCGACTTTATTTTGGTATTTACGACGGTGGCTTTTTTGTTGATGGCTATTGGAGTGACAATTTTTAATCAAAGGGGAGTCAGTAGTGTTTCTCAAGAGAATGTGTTTGCACAACAATTAAGTGTTGAAGGTGGCGCGGAGGTGCAAAATAACTCAGACTTTTCGCGTTCTGAGAAACTGAAGAGTATGCGTGACAAAATTGCCCTAAGTTCAGAATTAAGTATTTCAAGTCCCGAGCCGGAGCCGCTGTTTACGGAGGTCGTTCCGACCACCACCGAAACTGCTTTGGTAGATAATACGCTCCAACAGTGCCCAAGTTACCAGTCGTACACAGGCAGCTGGTCACCGTTTGGTGTGCAGATTGAAGAGGTAGAGGGTGCACGACTAGTGTATCGAACTGTTGAACGAGCTATTGTGTCTACCTCCTCTACTCCAGCGGTTGAGACGTACAAGGATGTAATTGTGCAGTTGCCCGTTCGCTCATTTCCTGCTGTAAGCACCTCGTGCATTTATGCTGATGTGATTGGGATAGCAAATGACGGCTCGCTGATTCGAAATTCTGAAGTGGGTGTCTATGGGATTTTTGATAGCACTACAGTAGTTGGATATGCACTAGATGGCTTCCCAATTTATGGTTCTGGCAGCGCAGCTACAGACTCCTGCGGTGGTGTGATGGGCCTCTCTGGCTATCAGTATCAAATATCAACAGAGCGTGACACCATCCTTAATTGTTTCTCAGCCGCACCTATTCGAATATAAGCTATGTCTACACTCGTTATTGATATTGAAACTGTTGGGTTTGATGCAGAAAACACAGATTCTCTGTCGCCTTATAAGGGGCAGATTGTTTCATTGGCTATGTATGATATTGCTCGTGATTTAGGGGTGGTGTACTACGTTTCAGGCGCAAAAGACGAATCCTTTACAGACGATTCTTTTACCTATAAAGCACGCTCAGAAAAGGAACTTCTAGAAGATTTCTGGACCAGTGCAACAGAGTACGACGTGTTCGTGAGTTTTAATGGACGAACTTTTGATGTGCCTTTTCTCTACATTCGCTCGATTGCGCTTGGGGTCCGCCCAACTCTTGAAATTGCGCGTCAGCGCTACGTAACGAAGCAAAGTATTCCGTATCATGTGGATATATTTGACGAGTTTACCTTCCATGGCAATGTGAGTAAAAAACCGTCCTTGTCAGTATTGTGTGATGCAATGGGCATTGATAATCCTAAACTTCACATGAGTGGGGAGGATATTACAGAATTTTTCCTCGATAAAAAAATAGAAGAAATTGCTCGCTATAATGCAAAAGATGTCACTGCAATTACCAAGTTGTATGACAAGTGGCTCACTAATCTAGCTCCTAAAAGTTTTATCAACGCCCTTGAATTATCGTAATCCTTAATTATGAAAAACTATTTTACTCTCGCACTCATTATAATTATTCTCCCGATACTTGCTGTTTCGTACTACCTGTTTAGCTTTGGGGCGGGTGTTGATAATGTTTTCTTGTCCATCTCAACTTTTCTGTATTCAATTTTTACTGGTTTTTTTATTTCAAGACAAGCAAGTCGTTTTAACCGGGTGCGAGAAACGGTGACTAAATTTGATGGACTGATGTCAAATATTTATCGTACTAGCGGCCATATTTCAAAGGATTTGCAGTCTGACATTGCTGAGGTAATCAAATCTCACTACGAAAAAATATTTGCGACTAAACAGTGGAACTATCATTTTACTCACAAGTCAGTGACTCTTGCGTCAATCCATGGCTTACTAGATGAGCATGTTGATGATGATAAGGTTTCAAAACTCTCTAACCAGTCTATTGGTGCAGTTGTGAAAAGTCTAGGTGCAGCGCAAGATATTCGTAAGCAAATGGTGGCACTAAGTCGAGAACGAGTACCGTTTGAGCAGTGGATTTTAATTATATTCTTCGTACTTATGTTAATTGGTACTGTCAGTACAGTTCCTTCTGCGGGCGACTTTTTCCCGTCATTGCTTAAAGCAGCATTTGTGATTTCTGTTCTGTCAGTTATCTATATTCTGCATAGACTAAATAACCTGGTGTTCACAGAAAATAT
This sequence comes from uncultured Candidatus Saccharibacteria bacterium, assembly GCA_964351645.1. Taxonomy (GTDB): domain Bacteria; phylum Patescibacteriota; class Minisyncoccia; order Phycocordibacterales; family UBA918; genus OLB19. Next base: position 13,870 of record CAYGOP010000006.1, read on the forward strand.
TATGGGCGAAGAGTCAGCTCGAGACGTGATTGAAATTATTGAAGGTACTAAATAGTCTTGTGAAGAGCATACCAGTACAAAAACAAGGAATCATTGGAAGAGTGGCTGACTTTGTAATGATGCCACTTATGTACCTGCTGCAAGGAAATATTTCTGAGTCTCCTCAGCGTACGCATCGCTGGAATAATCTACATCTAAAAAATATGCAAATCACAGATTTGCACGCTGATAAAATTGAAATTGTACCTGGAGTTCCCCATGCTCATAAGCGCTGGCTGGGTCCAATTCCACTGTTTCATATGCCAATCTTTGGTGGTTGGAAGAAGTTTGTTGTTCTGCAGCCGAAACAAGAAATCACTGAGTGGTATGTTGGCTGGATTGCCTTTGATGTGCTTGGAGTATCAAAAGTGCCACTGTCTGGACCAGTGAGACTTGGTATTGGACCCAGACAAGCACAGTTTTTTGGAGTGACTCCTGCAGGAGAACAAATAGATATAGATGTTGTGGGTGAGGGGTTTATTGGGCTGGCAGGAGATTTTTCAAAGATTCCTTTGTTATAGTATTTATATATGAAAAAATTTCCGGACGGTTTTTACTGGGGGGCTGCGACTGCGTCATATCAGGTTGAAGGTGGAATTGAAAATAATGACTGGGCTGTTGCAGCAGGGGAAGGTAAGGTTCCGGTTTCAGGTTTGTTGGCTGATCACTACAATCGATATGAAGAAGATTTCGATATTGCAAAAAACTTAGGGCATAATGCGCACCGCTTTTCAATTGAATGGAGTCGGATTGAGCCTCACGAAGGGGAGTTTGATGAGACAGAAATCGCCCATTATAAAGCCGTGCTAGAGGCGCTTCAGGCACGAGGAATCGAACCCTTTATCACGCTCTGGCATTTCACACTCCCGGTATGGTTTGCCAAAAAGGGTGGTTTTGAGCACTCAGACTCAGCTGAGTATTTTGCTCGCTATGTTGAAAAAGTCGTTCGCTCATTTGGAGACTTGTGTACTTTTTATTCCACTATCAATGAGCCAAATGTCTATGCAACTCATGGGTATTTGTATGGCGCTTGGCCACCCTTCAAACGTTTGCGCAGTGGTTGGAAAAAAATTGGCAAGGAGGATGGGACAAGTGAAAAAACCCAATCGAAAGCTCGTTTTAGACACTTATTCAGTTACATTCGTGTCGAAAAAAATCTTGTAAAAGCGCATATTGCAGCCTATCGAGTAATTAAAGCGGTTTCTCCGGATGCTCGGGTGAGTGTGGTGAAACATGTACATTATTTCAGCTCAGATAGTTCTTTTGTGAATCGTATCAAAGCAGAAATCGCTTCTTACTTTCAGTCTGATAAATATCTCAAGAAAGTGGTTACTTATAGCGATTTTATTGGATTGAATTATTATCGGAACACGCGCTTTGGAGAGAATCGAAATTTTATTATGACAGACATGGACTGGAAAGCGTTTCCGAGTGGTATCTACGGTGCGCTGATGCAATTAAAAAAGTTTCGAAAGCCAGTGTTTATCGCGGAAGCTGGTCTGGCGGATGCGGATGATGATTTGCGAGCGCATTATATCCAAGTGCAAGTAGAGGCTGCGTACAACGCCATCCAGTCAGGAGTCGACGTTCGTGGACACATGTACTGGTCACTAATGGATAATTACGAGTGGGCACTTGGTACTGCGAAGCGTTTTGGTTTGGTGGAGATTGATTATGAGACTCTTGAGAGAAAAATTCGTCCGTCAGCGTACGTGTACAAGAAAATCTGTGAGAACAACGCTATAGTAGAATAAGAGCATGAGTTGGATTCTGTTGGCCACAGTTGGCCAGTTCTTAAATGCGATTGTTGCGATTTTTGACAAGTACATCGTGTCTGATGAAAACGTCATGCCACGCCCTTTTGTGTATGCGTTTTATTCTTGCTTGGTAACTGGCGCATGGATATTTATTTTCTTTCTTGGCTGGATTCCTGGTCTGAGCGGCTCCGGTATTCCATCGTTCGCTAACGTCCAGTCACCGTCGTTACAAGTGGTGGCTATGTCTTTTTTGGCAGCCTACACTTTCTTCATTGCGCTGGTTTCAATGTTTGATGCGCTCAAGCGGGCAGACGCTTCAAATGCTATGCCTATAATTGGCTCAGTTTCCGCGCTGTCATCATTTGGATTAAGTTATTTATTTTTAGGGGCACAGCTCAGTGAAAACTTCGTTATCGGCGTCGTGTTATTGTCGGTTGGAACTATGCTTGTAGCGCAAACGCTACCTCGGATAGATATTGTACTCCATGTATTTCACAGTGGTCTTTTCTTTGCTCTACACTACATAACTATGAAGGGCTTGTTTGAAGAAACCAGCTTTGATGATGGGTTCTTCTGGTCACGGATAGGGTTTGTGTTATTTACTCTGTCTTTACTGCTTGTTCCCGAGTACTACAAAAAAATTAAAGAGCAGACCCAAGGTACTTCAAAGAAAGCTGGAATTATTGTGTTGCTCGCAAAAATATTAGCTGGGGTTGCTGCCTTTATGCTCTTGAAAGCAACTGATTTAGGTGAGGTTTCGGTGGTGCAAGCTCTTGATGGATTGCGATATGTCTTTATTCTGCTCATTACTATGCTGTTTGCTCATTGGCTGCCAGACTCTGCAACTGATAGAGATATGAGGCCAGGGGTTTTCTTTCGGAAAATGTTGTACGTAGTAGTTATTTTAGTCGGTTTCTTTGTTCTCTTCACTTAGTATGCGTATTCAGAAAAAAACCTGGAAGACACTTCTCTATAGCTTGATTGGCTTGGTGGTTGTTTGTTTGATTACGGTTATTTTGTTTGCTCAAAAAGAGAAACGGGAAGAATTCATCTACGGAATGTCATTTAATACCATGTATGCCAGAGAGCTGGGACTTGATTGGCAAGAAACCTATGATGCAATTATTGATGATTTAGGGGTTCGTCACCTTCGCCTTGCTGCGCATTGGCCAATGGTCGAGCCAGCTTCTAATATTTATAATTTTACTGAACTAGACTATCAGATTAAAAAAGCTGAGTCTGTTGGTGCAGAGGTGGTCTTGGCGGTGGGGAGACGACTTCCACGTTGGCCTGAGTGTCATGTGCCGGACTGGGCGAGAAAACTTTCAACAGAGGAACGAAACTCCGCACAATTGAGTATGGTCAGAGAGGTGGTAGAGCGATACAAAAATAGCCCAGCAGTTGTTACCTGGCAGGTAGAGAATGAACCTTTCTTAGAAGTTTTTGCATTTGAACATTGTGGTGAATTAGATACAGAATTGCTTGATAGGGAAATAGCTCTCGTGAGAGAATTGGATGATACCAGACCAATCCTGGTCACAGACAGTGGTAATTTAGGAACCTGGAGAGGTGCGTATTCTCGAGGGGATATGTTTGGTACGAGTGTGTATGTACACTTCTGGAATCCTGAGCTTGGACAATTCCGAACGGTTTTACCACCTTGGGTATATCGAGTAAAAGATAACCTGATGGGTGTTCTCTATGGTGAGAAGCCAACCGTTTTGATTGAGTTGTCAGCTGAGCCTTGGTTACTTGAGCCGATTACGAATGTACCGATTGAAGTGCAATTCACCAGAATGAATCTAGAGAAGTTTGAAGATATCTTGGAATACGCAGAGGCCACGCACTTCGAAGAGCAGTATCTTTGGGGTGCTGAGTGGTGGTATTGGCTGGAACTCAAAGGCTATCCACAAATGTGGGAACGTGGTAAAAAGCTGTACGTGAAAGACGAAAACTAGTTTTTCGTAGTAATCCGTATATGCAAAAAAATATCTCTGTAGCACAAATTGTCTTATTGAGTAGCGGTTTAACGCTGGGTATTCTTTTAGCGCTGGGATTTATCTTTCGAAATCCTATTCTGACAGTGATTCAGGCTTCAGTGGAACAGGAGGCAGTTTCTTCTCCCGAAATTGTCCAACCCACAACCAATGAGCGGGTAATTCAAGCTATTGCAAAAGTAAACCCGGCCGTTGTGTCAGTAGTAGTGACAAAAGATGTGCCGGTGTATGAAAGATACTATGAAAGCTATAATCCATGGGGTCTACCGACAGGATTTTCAGTGCCGAGAGTTCGAGAGAACGGAACCCAAGAGCGAGAAGTTGGAGGCGGTTCTGGATTTATCGTAAGTAACGATGGGATGATTGTGACAAATCGTCACGTGGTTGACGACCTTGAAGCAAGATACTCAGTATTATTAAATGATGGCACTTCGTATGTGGCAAAAGTATTGGCTCGTGATACGCAGTTAGATATTGCTATTTTGCAAATTGATGAGCCGTTATTGAGTTCTCTTACCTACGCAGAGTTTGGGGATTCTGAATCGTTGCAGTTGGGTGAGTCGGTGATTGCGATTGGAAATGCGTTAGCGGAATTTAGAAACTCAGTCTCTGTTGGGGTTGTTTCTGGGTTGTCTCGCTCGGTGGTGGCAAGTGATGGTATGGGTCGTAGTGAACAATTAGATCAAGTGATTCAGACTGATGCGGCAATTAACCCTGGGAATTCTGGTGGTCCTCTATTGAATCTTGAAGGGAAAGTGATTGGGGTAAACGTAGCAGCTTCAAGAGGGGCTGATAATATTGGTTTTGCTCTGCCTGCCCATGTTATCAAAGTGGTGGTTGATTCTGTTCGTGAGTACGGTGAAATTGTTCGGCCGTACATCGGTGTTCGCTACGTCATGTTAAATCCTCAGTTGGCTGAACTGAATAATGCTCCTGTTCAGTACGGTGCCCTTGTCATCCAAGGAGGTTCCGCGGGTGAGCTTGCCGTGTTGCCAGATTCTCCAGCTGACAAAGCCGGCATCACCGAGAATACAGTTATTCTCGCTTTTGATGGAACGAAATTAAAAGATGTTGATTTGGCTACTATTTTGCTGTCAAAATCAGTCGGAGATACTATTGTTATGAATGTGCTCCAGGATGGTGTAGAGCGAACTGTGTCAGTTGCGCTTGAAAAGGCGCTATAATAAAAACAATGAAAAAAAGTTTCACGAAGAGTAGTTCGGTTACAAGTACAGTGACAGAGGTGGTAGATGAGCTAGGAGCTGCTGTTACTAAGGCAGAGCAAACAATCGATACAACTATCGCTCCTGTGAGAAAAGGGTTGAGTCGAAGATTTCCATCGCTTTTTTTATTGATTGTTACGTTCGGCGTGACAGCTACGTTTTTTGGTATCGAGCAGATACTCATACAATATAATTTACTTCAGGAGCATCCAGGACTTATTCTTGCCCTCGGTATCGCAACCTTGATTGGAACTGGTACACTATATAAGAAACTAGGATAACGCATGGGGTTCTTTCGCTTTACATTTTCATTTCTCTACGTGAGAAATTGGCATACCGGAAAAATGGAGCTTTCTCGTCCGCGATTGGCTATCTTTTGCTGTGGTCTTTTCTTGCTACTGCTTTCACTGACGTTGATTTCGATTCTTCAGGCTCCAGTAGAATATATTGCACCATGAGAAAATATCTTTTAGTGACCTCTTTTTTATTGCTAACAGCAGTTGTTTTGACGGTTTGTGTTTTTTTATACATTCAGACGTACGCTTAAACGTGCAAAGTCTCATTGCACCACTATTTAAAGCACGTATACTATACATACAATAAATTGAATGTATGACAGTATTTGCACGATTCCGAGCTTTGCCTGATAAAGACAAAGCTTCTCTTATTAGAAAACTAGTTGAAAACGGGACTCCTGATTTTGACTACTTTTACTTGATTGGTCTGTCGACTTTAATGGCAACGCTTGGACTTCTGCTCGACAGTAGCTCAATTGTGATTGGGAGTATGCTCATTGCCCCATTAATGTATCCGATTCTCGGGGTTTCTCTAGGGCTGGTGATGATGAATACAAATATTAATCTTTTGTCACGTGCACTGGGAACCCTCACAAAATCACTGGCTGTAGGTCTAGGATTGTCAGTGCTGGCAGCCTTTTTCTTTGGTGATGCTGACTTGTATCAAACCGCTGAAGTGATGTCTCGTACTGTACCAAGCCATATGCACCTGCTGGTTGCAGTAGTGGCAGGCGCTGCGGTGGCGTACATGCTTGCGCGACCAGAATGGGGTGATGCATTGCCAGGAGTCGCAATTGCGGTTGCTCTTATTCCGCCACTGGCATCTATCGGTATTGGTGTTGCGTACTGGGACCCGGTCATCATTAAGGGTGCGTCACTTATTCTCATGCTCAATCTTTTTGGTATTATTGCGGTAGCGGTAGTGATGTTCTTGCTGATGAATTTGTCAGAGAAAGAAAATATTGCAAATTCAACTATCAAGAAAGAAGATGAAAAACTGGAGGCTGAAAATGAAGCGATTGCGGAAGTGGCGGAACAGTTGACTATTACTCGCTCAGAGAAAAAGACTATTATCAAAGAAGATATTATTGCATGACACACTTACTTACAGCGCAAAAACGAATAATACAAAGCTTCCTACTGGTAGCGTTTCTACTGGTGTCTTTCTCGGTGGCTGAGGCTAGTTCAGTTATTCGGACTGGTGAAACAGTCTCAATTGCAGAAGACCAGTTTATTGAAGGCGATTTTTACTCTGCTGCAGGTAAATTAAATATTTCTGGAGAGATTTCACAAGATGCGCTTATTACTGCTGGTCAGATTTCACTCAATGGACTGGTGGGCGAAGATGTATTTTTGGTGGGTGGGACCGTTGATGTGTACGGTACCGTAGGTGACGATTTGCGTATTATCGCAGGAGAAATCACTATTGCTGAACCGGTAATGGGTGATGTGTTGGTGATTGGTGGGGTAGTGAATATTCTTTCCACTGCCTCTATCGCAGGGGATTTAATTCTTTTGTCAGGACAGACTACGGTCGAAGGTTCTGTTGGGGGTGACATTCTTGGTCGCGCCGAAGACTTACGGATTGATGGGCAAGTGGCTGGAGACGTGGATGTGACTGTGTTCACACTCACGCTTGGAGAAAAGGCAAATATAGCTGGTTCAGTCGAGTATGTCAGTCGCAATCTCGTGGTTCAGGCTCTCAATGCAACAGTGGCAGGTGATTTGGTTCGTAATGACCCAGTGCTGCCTGCTAGTGATATGGACGTTCGCACCGCTTTCATCCCGATGCTTGTGCTCTTATTCTCTGCATTGGCTTGGTTCTTGATAGCAAAGAAATCACTTATCCGGGTAGCTGACCGGGCGCTTATTAAGAGTATTCGTCCGTTTGCGTTAGGCTGTATCGTCTTACTAGTGGCGCCACTAGCTATTGTGCTCTTGTCAGTGAGTATGATTGGGTTATTTGTCGGAATCGCAGCGTTCTTTGGGTACGGCTTGCTGATTGTGTTGAGTATGATTGGTATTTCAGCAGTAGTGGGTCAGTTAATGATGAAACTCTTTAATCAGCCGTCTGTAAAACTCTCTATCGTCACTATTGTAGTGGGTGTAGTAGGTGTGAGTTTATTGATGCTGTTGCCAATTGTTGGTCAAATCATCTTGTTATTGTTTGGTGTACTTACGCTCGGAGCGATTGTTGACTTGCTACTTCGTCCAAAACTGCAGTAAAATGCAGATATGCTCCCTGCACTCAAAGAGGTTCTGGTTGATTTATGGCTTTTTGCCTTGGGTCGCGAGTCATACACGATTGAAGGTAGGGATACTAATGTATCAAAATCTCCACCAGTAGTACCACTTCATGATTTAGTCGTACCCCCAATTCAACCAATTGTGGGGAGTCAGGCCGCATATGTAATCAGTGATTTTGCCAACTGTTTGTCTCGGCCAGTAAAGTCTTTTGATGGAGTGGTTGGGCAGTTTACATATGCCCAAAAAGTGTTTGTTGATATGTCCGAAGGCATCTTTGCGCATGTGAGCACATCCCATCTATCGGGCTGGGTGGAAGTTTCTCAATTAACTGATGATAAGTTTCGTGTTATTCCACAGTTTGCAACTGCAGTCGTCTATGACATGCTTCATGCAGAGACGATAAAATTACGAAAGCTGACACATGACGAGCAGTTGGGAAATGTACTACACCTGCCGTTACAAGGTCTTGAATACATGTTGTTTCGACTAAAGGAACAAAATATATCCATAGACTGGAAAGGGAAAAGGCCACGATTAGCCGGTGATTGGCAGGTCATCCTGCGCGGAATAAAAAGTATTACCATGAATATTGAGCCTAAAACTGGCTCAGTACTAGAGTCTTCCGGTACTGAAACAAAACCCTTTTTAGCATACGTTGAGTCAGTGTCTCCTGATTCAATTATTACCATTACCTCCGTTGGGCGCGTACATGAAGGAGAGTTTTTAAGAGAAGAGGTCCCGAAATCCCAATGGATTGAGTGGCGCCCGGTTTTTATTTCTTTTAGCTAATATCTATGAACAAACAACCAGTAGCATGTTTTGATATTGATGGAACAATTTTCCGTTCTAGCTTATTGATAGAGCTGGTTGAGCAGTTTATTAAGGAAGGGATATTTCCAGAGTCTGCAAAAGACGGATTTGAATATGAGTATAAAGCTTGGTTGTCTCGAGAGGGTTCATATGAAGCATATATTGACGCTATGGTTCGTACGTTCTTAGAGCATATCAAAGGCGTCCACTACGGTGAATTAGCTGATATTGGGAGGCGAGTAGTAGCGGTACAAAGTAAACGAGTGTACCGGTATACAAGAGATTTGCTGGCAGATTTAAAAGCTCAGGGGTATTACACAATAGCTATTTCTCAGTCACCCAAGACAATTCTTGATGAGTTTTGTGCGCAATATGGTTTTGACAAGGTGTATGGTCGCATGTACGAAATTGGACCGCAGGACAGGTTCACTGGAGTCTGTACTGATGAACATCTGATTCAGAACAAAGCAAATATTCTGAAGCGAGTGTTTGAGCGTCATCCAGAGCTCGATAGTGAAAACGCAATTGCGGTAGGGGATACGGAAGGGGACATTCCGCTCTTGGAAATGGTGGCGCGTCCTATTTGTTTCAACCCGAACCAGAATTTATATACACATGCAAAGAGAATGGGTTGGGAAGTGGTTGTAGAGAGAAAAAACGTTATTTATACCTTGTAGTTACCCGCTTGCTGCGTTACTATTTACCACATGAAAAAAGCCAGAAAACGACTAAAACGAGATGAAGAACAAGCTGTGGTGGCTGGGGTTTTGTCAGGTTTGGCAGAGTACTTCAATCAAGATCCAGTTCTTTTTCGAATTGCTGCGATTACACTATTGATAGTAACGGGAATTTTTCCCGGAGTGCTTTTATATTTAGCTGCTTGGATAGTGATGCCAAAGCAAAAGCACACACATCCCCACGCTGACTACGAGGTGTCTGAATAGTATGGTGAATCCAAAGAGAGCGCGGACACTGAATCAGTGTGAGACTGGCTCAGGTCCAGTGGTGTATTGGATGCAGCGAGAACAACGAGCTGAGGATAATTGGGCACTACTCTATGCGCAAGAAAAGGCACTCGAAAGAGGGGTTCAGTTGGTGGTTGTTTTTAATCTCACTCCTGCGTTTGGTGGTGCTACCCTGAGGCACTATGATTTTATGCTTGCTGGGTTACAGGAGACGGCTGCGTACCTTAAGAGTAAGTATATTCCTTTCTGTCTTCTGCAGGGTAAACCTCAGGAAACCATTCCGGCTTTTATTCAAAAAAATGATGTGGGAGAACTGGTCTGTGATTTTAATCCGCTACGGTTCACGAATCAGTGGCGTCTCGATATCGCCAAAAAAGTGACTGTTAAAATGACTGAGGTTGATGCGAGGAATATCATTCCGTGCTGGATAGCAAGTGATAAACAGGAATTTGCTGCGTATACGTTTCGTCCTAAAGTACATAGGTTGCTAAAAGACTTTTTGACAGTGTTTCCTCCTTTAGGAAAACAAAAAAACACCGGTACGATACAGCCTTCTGATATTGATTGGGATAACTTGTTGGAGAGTATTAAAACTGACAGGGAAGTGCTGCCTGTATCGTGGCTTACACCAGGCTCCAGAGCCGCAAAAAAGCGCCTCACTGACTTTACAGCCACAAAACTTGATGTATATAGTCAGGATAGAAATGACCCTAATCTGAATGCAGTTTCACATCTTTCCCCTTATTTACACTTTGGGCAGATATCGAGTCAATCGATAGCATATCAGGTGAATAGTGCTACTGATGTAAACCGAGAGAGTCGAGATGCTTTTCTCGAAGAACTGATTGTTAGGCGGGAGTTGACCGATAATTATTGTTATTACAACCCGCAGTATGACAAGGTTGAAGGTGCTCATGCCTGGGCGCAAAAAACCATCGCTGAACACGTATCAGATGCGCGAGAATATCTCTATTCACAAAATGAACTGGAGCAAGCGAAGACTCATGATGACTTGTGGAATGCGATGCAGATGCAGATGGTAGCAGAAGGAAAGATGCATGGTTGGTGTCGCATGTACTGGGCAAAGAAAATTTTAGAGTGGACCCCGAATGTGCAAACAGCAATCGATACGGCCTTGTACTTAAATGACAAGTACGAACTTGATGGAAATGACCCAAATGGAGTAGTAGGCGTTATGTGGTCTATTTGTGGTGTACATGACCGGGCCTGGAACGAACGGTCTATCTTTGGCAAGATTCGCTACATGAACTACGCAGGAGCTAAGAGAAAATTTAAAGTTGCTGACTTTGTAGCGAAATACACAACCGATAATACTTTGTTCAATGAATAAAAAGGAGCGTAAGTTTGTCGATACTGTCTGGAGCTATTATCAGTCAGCTGGACGGCATAAATTGCCATGGCGACAAAATCACAATCCGTACAACATTCTTGTTTCAGAACTCATGCTCCAACAAACGCAGGTGGAACGAGTGATTCCAAAGTATGAATCATTTATTGCAAAATGGCCTACCGTTCAAGCTTTAGCAAGAGCATCGCTGGGAGATGTTTTGCTGGCGTGGCAAGGTCTTGGGTACAACCGCAGAGCCAAATTTCTTCATGTGTGTGCACAGACAATAGTGGCTGATTATGATGGGGTGTTTCCGACTGAGAAAACAGCTCTAGAAAAATTACCTGGCATTGGGCCTTATACCGCGGGTGCACTATGCGCGTTTGCGTATAATCAGTCAGTTGTATTAATTGAGACAAATGTCAGAAGAGTATTTTTACATCATTTCTTTCCCGAACAGCATGATATATCTGACACCGATATTTTTCCGTATATTCAAAAAACTCTACCGGTAGAGAATTCACGAGACTGGTATGCAGCTCTCATGGATTATGGAACGTACTTGAAAAAGACTATTTCGAATCCAAATGTACGAAGTAAGCAGTATATAAAGCAGTCAAAGTTTGCTGGAAGTGATCGTCAGATTCGAGGAGCTATTCTGAAACTTTTCGTACAGCATACACACATCACAGAAACCAAAATAACCAGCCTTCTAGATAGTTTTTCTCACGAAAGAATTATGACGCAGCTGGACAAATTGTGCGCTGAGGGTCTGCTCCAGAAAAAGAATCGTACTTTTTATCTACCAAGCAACTAAGCTATTTGGTGTCTTCAATATTAAGAGTGAAAAACATTGCCGGAATCATTAAAGCAGCAGCAACCACAAAGAGTAAATTAAATGGCAGGTAGAGCAGAGTTAGGCTGGCAATCATTGCTCCAAGAACGTAGGCAAGGGGGCGGGTGACTCG
>CAYGOP010000006.1:25529-32144 GCA_964351645.1 uncultured Candidatus Saccharibacteria bacterium
TGATTTGTGCGTCACTACTTTTGGTTTGTTTAAAGAAATAGCTTTCGGTAGTTACTTCAACAAAACTAGCACCTACTCTGGTGATAAACATGATGAGAGACCAGACAAGTACGCTCGAAACGGTCATGAAAGCAATCCATGAGGTTGATACAGCGATGATAAGAAAGCCAAAGCCCATCATTTCTTTTTCGCCAATGTATTTGTCAGCAATGACTCCAATTGGGTATTCAAAGAGAACGTAGGCGAGTTGTGCAAAGAACATAACTACCCCAAATTCCGCCCAGCTAAGACCGATGTTATCTGTTAAATAAAGTGGTGTGTAGACCACCATAAACATGAAAAACATTTGTAAACAGAAGTGAGCTAAGAATACAAAACGAATATTTGTCTGCTCCCAGAATGTGCGAATAGCATCGAATAAATCAATTTCGTTATACTCTGGGTCCGAAAAGTCCTTAAAGAAAAAGAATAGAATCGCTAATATTGGAATAAGCGTCGCAGCGCTTAAAACGTACGCATTGGTAAAGCTACCTGAGCCTTGGTCAATTAAAATACTACTGACAAGAGGGGATATGGCACCAATTAAGCTGGACAGTGTAAGGAGTAAGCCTCTGCGAGAACCGGTAGTGGTTTCGTTGTTTCCAATTTGTTCCTCCATGAACACGTCAATGTTAAAGACAATGAGAGGAACAGAAATAAGGTGTACTAAGAAAAGGGGAACAGCTACCCGCAAACTATCAGCGTAGGCCATTCCTGCTACAGCCAGAAAGTTTAGCAAGAGGAGTCCGATAGTGAGTTTGAAATTGCCCACCTTGTGCAAGACGCGTGAGATAAACAGGAAAATAAGTACACTCAGTGCTGAGCCTAAAGTGTAGATGGTACCTACGCCCGCCGCTGAGATAAATTGACCCAAGAAAGAAGAGTTGATGTACGCCACAATGAACGTGTGGAATATTAAAAGGAGGGTCGCTATATAGATGGGAATGAGGTGTCGTTTCGGAGCGTGGTTTCGCAAGTGAACACTGTGAGTAGCTCGTGGCATAACAGACATATTATACCTTTTGTAGTGAGATGAGTGAGAAGCTATGAACATAAAAAATACCCAGCTAGGCTGGGTATTTTTTATGTATTTTTTTTACACACCGATGAGAACTGGAATCACCATAGGGTTCTTCTGGGTTTTTTGCAGGAGGAATCCGCTGACAATGTCTGCGAGTTCATCTTTCACGAGTTCCAAGTCAATTGGATGCATTCGTTCGGTTTTCTTTTCGACGGTTTTCTTGATGAGTACTCGAGCCTCAGAGAGCAGTTGCTGGTTTTCTCGCAAGTAGACAAAACCGCGAGAAATAATGTCTGGAGACTTTCGGAGCTTTCCAGTCTTTGAGTTTACGGTCGCAATGATAACGAACATTCCGTCTTCGGAAAGACTTTGTCGGTCTCGCAACACTACTTCTTGTCGGGTACCGACGGTAAATCCGTCTACCAGTACCATTTCAGTTGGAATGGTCATTGGTAACTTCTTCATTTCTGTTCCGTTTTTGATATCAACGATACTTCCGTTATCACAGACTGCGATGTTTTCCCGTGCGAAGCCATTTTCTACTGCTGCCCACATGTGGTTCTTGAGGTGGTAGTGGTGGCCGTGAACAGGAATAAGGAATTTTGGCTTCACTGTTTGGTGTACCCAAACGAGCTCACCAGCGTTCCCGTGCCCAGAAGAGTGTACGTGTGAACCTTGATAGTTGATAACCTTTACGTCTTTTCGGTAAATATTATCTTTTAGTTTCTGCACAGCGATTTCATTTCCCGGAATAACTGAAGACGAAAGTACGATAGTGTCTCGTTCAGTCAAAGTGATGAACTTGTGTTTGTCAGTCGCCATTCGCATCAGGGCAGCAAATTGCTCTCCTTGAGCTCCGGTAGAAAGAATAACGATTCTGTCAGCTGGGTAGTCTTTGATGTCATTGGCTTGGATGAAGGTCTTTGGGTCTACTTCCATCAACTTTGCTTGAATAGCAATCTCGATGTTCGTTTTGATACTTCGTCCTTCCATCACCACTTTCTTGCCAGTCGCTTCACATACTTTAATGATGCTGATAAGGCGGTCGAATTGTGAGGCAAAGGTACCGATGACTAATCGTCCAGTAGATTTTTTGATGATGTCTTCGAGGGTATCGAATACCAGTCCTTCTGAAGCAGAGAAGCCTGCTCGGTCGGCGTTGGTTGAGTCACACAAGAGTGCAAGGTTGTTGTTGAGTCCAACCTTTTCCCATGAAGCTCGTTCTTCCACTACAACTTTACCTTCTTCATGAACGAGCTTGATGTCACCTGTTACAACGATATCGCCGTATTTTGTTTCAATTCCAATTCCCATTGCGTCAGGAATTGAGTGAGTTACTGGGAAGGTTTTAATTTTTAGTTTTCCGACCGTGAAGCTTTCACCCTCTTTGATTACATTCATTGCTACTGGTTCCATGTGTGGAAATTCTTCTTGGCGCTTTAGAATCATCAATGAAGTAAGGTATTGAGTGTAGATTGGTGGGTTACCGATTCGTTCCATGATAAAAGGAATTCCTCCGATGTGGTCAAGGTGACCGTGAGTTACAACCAGAGCTCGAATTTTGTGCTTTCGCTCTTCAAGGTATTGAGTGTTTGGCAGAATGTAGTTAATTCCAGGTGCGTTACTTTCTTCGTTTACGAACTGGAATCCAGCGTCTACTACAATGATGTCATCTTTGGTTTCGATGATGTTCATGTTTCGACCGATTTCCTCCACTCCTGATACTGTAATGATTCGTACTGTGTCCTCATCAGTTACTTCTGGAATGTTTACTGATTTATCGTCAGTTGTTTGGAGACGGTGAGTTAAAGCTGGTGCTTTGTCAGGTCGACGTTTAAACTGATTGTTTCGACGGCGTGGCTTTCGATTGTTGCCTCCTGGTTTTCCACCGGTTCGGTTATTATTGTTGTTTGGACGTGCTGAACTAGTGCCAGCTGGTCGTGGTCCACGAGGTCCAGCGGGAGTACCGGCGGTGTGTGTGCGCCTTGGGTTATGTCTCCGTCGTGGAGGGTGAGTTCGTCGCTCATTGGGCCGATTCTCGTTTGGTTTTGGTTGTTGTACTTCGTTCATATAATTTCTGTTATGTTCTGTAATTTTTAATATCAAAATTCGGTGCTACTCAATGTCTGGTCGAAAGAATGGCCACAAGCTCTGGCTGTCGGTGTGCCAATTGGAAATGTTTGCAAATCTGTCTGACGGTCTGCCGAGTTGTGTGGGTATTTCAACCGAAACGTCGTTCTTCACCAGGTACACGATATTCGGCTGAAAGAGGAAAATGGCTGGGTTCTCAGCTTCAATAATTGCTTCTGCGTCAGCGAGAATAGCGTTCCGGTTTGTATCGTTCTGCTCAATTCGCGCTGTCTCGAGTAAGTCGTCTACTGTCAGATTGGTGTATTGAGCTATGTTTAACCCAGGATCATCTTTTTGTGATGAGTGCCAGAATGGGTATAAATCTTGACTACGATTCATGTCGAGTCCAAACATAAGTGCTTGGAAGTCACGGGTTCGAATAACTGACTGGACCAAACCCGTCTGCTCGAATTGTTCGACAACTACTTCAATGCCGGCAGCTTTCCATTGTTCTGTCACGAGTGCAACCAGTTCATTAAATAATGGCGTATTGCTAGTGCGTAAGGTGATTGAAAGAGTAATAGGATTGTTACTGATTTCTTTTTCCCATAGTCCATTTTCGTTGAGTTCCCAGCCACCGTCTTCTAAAATAGCTATCGCCATTTCTGTCTGTGAGAGACTGCTCGTTGCACTCGTGTCGTCTGGTGATTCTAGCTTACTGTCAGTAAAAGTGGTAGGTCCAGAAATGGGGACACCGTATCCAGACAAAGCTTTTTCAATCAAAACATCTCGATTCAGTGCTGTTGTCAATGCTTTTCTTGCACTCGCATCACGAAGGGCAGTCGAACGGTTTTGATTGAAGAAAATACCAAACGTGCGCGGTAATGGTTCAGAAAGTACCTGGAAATCACTTGTAAGTGAATCAGTGATGTTTTCCGTTGAAATATACGCTGTAGTATCCACCTTGCCGTTTTCAAGGTCAGTGCGCAGGTTATCTTCATTTTGATAAAACGCTAGGTTTATAGTATCGATTTTTGGCTCGACACTGTTTTCGCGATAGGCAGACAGTGTGTAGTGGTTAATAATTCCAGAAGTATCACGCTTGGCAGCAGTGACCATAAACGGTCCAGAACCGACTGGTTCAGTATTTAATTGGCTGAATGGCAACTGCTCGGTTGGAAGTCCGCTCCAGATGTGGGCTGGCATAATACCAAGGGTGAAATTTTCAGTAAATGGTGCGTAGGCTTCTTCAAGTATAATATTTAGCTCGTATTCATCAATTTCTTTAATTGTGACATCAGCCCAGTTTCCTCGTAGTGGACTTTTAAGGTCTGGGTCTTGAATGAGTTGAATAGTGTAGGTTACATCCCGAGCAGTAACCGGTGTACCGTCATGAAATGTCATGTCCCGCTTAAGGACTATGTTGTAGGTCAATCCATCTTGTGACGTGGTAATTGATTCAGCAATGTCAGGTTGTAGGCTCCCGTCGTTACTAATTTTTAGTAAGCCACTATAAATAAGCGCAACTACATCTTGGTCAGCCCGGGTCTGAGCAAGGGCCGGATTGGCAAAACGTGGGGTCCCCACAATTCCTTCAGTAATGGTTCCACCACTGATGGCGGTCACTTCTGAGTACTGAGTATTGATACTGAGGCCGGCATAAATCAGACCTGCGAGCACTACAAAAAAACCAATCCGGAGCAATAACCTATCGCTGGCGGGGGTGGATTCAATACTTCCAATCAATCTATCAAGTAGACGTGGTGCGGAGAATTTCATATACAAATAAATGTTACAAATGAAGGAACCAAGGCTTAGTATCTAAGCCGAGATGAGAAAAGCGTTCGTCGGAAGACGAGTTTACGCAAGAACGTTTAAAAACGTTGCAATTACAAAGAGAATTGCAATCCCAATAGAAAATTGGAATAGAAACTGTTCTGCTCCTCGTCGCTTATGAAACGCTGAGCTAAAGTTGTCGCCACCAAACGCTCCGCCCAAACTTGAACCACGTTGCTGCAATAAAATTGCTGCTACGAGTAAGATGGAGAGAATTATCTGGATGTACGGCAGTGCCGGAAGCACTGATTCGATAATATTCATGCCTAGGGAGAATACCAGAAAGCTACCCCTCTGGCAAGTGAAATGAATGGAAAATTGCAAACACTTGGGTCTGCAGTATAATGAGCGCGCGACCAGGGATGAGTGACGGTTTTTGAGTGTCGCACATGAAATTTGCAGTTAAAAATAATTTTTCTAAAGTATTTATACATATGTCAGCGAAAAGTCCGATTAAGCCATTAGGCGATAGAGTTGTAGTTCGACCATTGACCGAAGAAGAATTGGGAACCGTGTCTGCGTCTGGGATTATTATTCCCGACTCAGCGAAGCAAGAAAAGCCTGAGCAAGGAATTGTGTTAGCTGTTGGGCCTGGGAAATGGGATGAAGACGGAGAAAAAAGAATTCCGCTGGACGTAAAAGAAGGGGACAAAGTAGTGTTCTCAAAATATGGCTTTGATGAAGTTAAAATCGACAAAGAAGAATTCTTTATCGTGTCAGAGTCGGCAATTCTAGGAATATTTACTAGCTAATCGTAATCATTGAGTAATATATGGCAAAAGAAGTAATTTTTGGTGAAGATGTTAAGAAGCGATTGCAAAAAGGAATTGATACAGTTGCAGACGCAGTGAAAATTACACTTGGTCCACGCGGACGAAATGTGATGCTTGATAAAGGTTTTGGCGGTCCGACTATCACCAATGATGGTGTTTCAATTGCGAAAGAAATTGTCCTGAAGGATAAGTTTGAGAATATGGGGGCAGAACTTATCAAGGAAGTTGCCAACAAAACTAATGAAATTGCCGGTGATGGAACAACTACCGCTACTATTTTGATGCAAGCTTTGGTGCGTGAGGGTCTGAAGCAAACCACGATGGGAGTAAACGCAATGGCGGTGCGAAATGGTATGGAGCATGCGTCACGAGATGTGGTGGAGGCTTTAAAGGGAATGGCGACGCAAATCACGTCATTGGAAGAGATTAAGCAGGTTGCTACCATTTCAGCTGAAGATAAAGAGTTGGGGGAAAAGATTGCTGAAACAATTGATAAGGTAGGGAAAGACGGTGTAGTTACGGTCGAAGAGTCACAATCATTTGGAATCGAAACGGAGCTCACTGAAGGAATGCAGTTTGATAAAGGATATGTGTCTCCCTATATGGTCACAAATCCAGAGCGAATGGAAGCAGAGTATAAAGATGCCCACATCCTCGTAACTGACAAGAAAATCACCAGTGTGCAAGAAATTCTTCCGCTACTAGAGAAAGTCGCACAGACAGGTAAAAAAGAACTGGTCATTATCGCGGATGATGTTGATGGGGAAGCACTTGCTACCTTTGTAGTGAATAAGCTTAAAGGCGGATTCTCTGTTTTGGCAGTCAAGGCTCCTGGGTATGGTGACCGAAAGAAGGAGATAGTCAATGACATCGCTG
>CAYGOP010000007.1:0-30219 GCA_964351645.1 uncultured Candidatus Saccharibacteria bacterium
TGCTGACCCGGCAAACCGACTGACGATCTTTTGATCTCAATTAAGCTCCATGTTCGAGACCAATCGAGACGAGAATGCCTGCTAGCTTTTTGGCTGCGGCAGGGATAAATACACTGTGGGCAGCCTGCGACATTGCGGCGTAACGATTTGAGTCCGTAATAATAGAGTTTATTTCTTGGATGAGCAACCCCTGTGACAAGTTTTGCTCCTCAAGTACGCTTGCAGCGCCTGTTCTCGCGTAGGCATAAGCGTTGGTTCTTTGGTCTCGACTGACGTCTTCTGGGATTGGAATCACAATTGATGGCTTAGAGTGATACGCTATTTCAAACAATGTAGTGCTTCCCGCTCGAGTGATTACCAATGCAGCGGCAGTCAGGAGGGCTGATACTGTTTGGGCATCCACCTTGCCTTCAATATAGTAACTGTCTTCCAGTCCGGTTCCTTCAAGGAGGCTTTTTACAGTCAATCGCATTTCGTCTACGTTGTCTGTCCCGGTTTGGTGAAAGATACGATAGTACGGCAGTAGCTGTGCTAATGAGCGAACAACAACACTATTTATTCGTTCAGCACCAAGTGAGCCACCTGTGATATAGAGCAGTGGTTTATCGTTTGGGATACCGAGTACTTCAAATGGATTCTGGGGTGGATTTTTGATTTCTGGACGGAGTGGGATGCCTACCAACGCTGTTTTTTCAGGTGGAAAGTATTGAGCAACATCATCGTAGGCAATTCCGATATATCGTGCCTTTCTGGTGGCAAGTTTATTTGCTCTTCCGGGAACCGCATCAGATTCGTGGATAACAATAGGAATCTGGAGTAATTTAGCTGCAGTCAAAATAGGCACACTGGTAAAGCCTCCCTTGCTGAAAATCACATCCGGATAGATTTCGTATAAACGAATAATTGCCACAAACACTCCAAAGAAGTTTCTAAAGACATCAATAAAGTTTTGAATAGAAAAGTATCTTCGCAGTTTTCCAGCCGGACAGTACACATACTCAACGCCGTATTCAGCAAGGGAGGCTTCATCATACGGAGAGGGACCAAAATAATACATTTCAGGATTCGCTGAACTTTCTCTGAGCTCATTCGCAACCGCTATAAGCGGATAAAAATGTCCACCAGTTCCTCCTCCTACAAAACCAATTCTCATACCAGTTAGTGTATCACGACGATTTTATGAAAGTTCGATATTTCGACACATTGAGTACAATCCCCAGTGCTGCTAATGTCGACATGAGTGCGGTTCCTCCGTGACTGATAAAAGGTAGTGGTAAGCCAGATAAAGGAGCGAGCGCCACCATTGCTCCGATGTTGAGAAACGCCTGACCGATTAAAATAGTCATAAAACCAGTTACTAGCAGGGTACCAAAAATATCATTGGCTTGAGCGGCAATACGGTAGCCTCTCATGGTGAGGAATACTAAGCTGGCAATCAGCATAAAAGCTCCTAGGAAACCAAACTCCTCAGCGTAGACGGCAAAAATAGAGTCACCAATTGGTTCAGGTAAGTATTCAAATTTTTGAATACTTTGCCCGAACCCACGGCCAGAGAAACCGCCGGAACCTACCGCAATGAGTGATTGTTGAATCTGGTAGCCACTCCCGAGTGGGTCTGCGTCTGGGTCAAGAAAAGTAGTAAGGCGATCCATGATGTATGGTCGAGCCATAGCAACGACAGCGAGCATAAGAATTGCTCCGAGTACAAGCAGGCCGACATCTCTCCATCTGGCACCAGAGACAACAAACATCGCCATACCAGCTAAGCCCATAATCATAAATGTATCAGTATCAGGCTGGAGGAGCATGACAAATCCAACGGCTCCGACAATACCAACAAAGGGAAATAGTCCATACTTCCAAGTTTCGATTTTGCTATGTACTCCAGAAAGCCAAGTAGCGAGATAAATAACAAAACCAATTTTCAAGAACTCGGAGGGCTGAACCGTGGTAATTCCTAAGTCGAGCCAACGAGTAGCACCAGCATGAGTCATTCCCAGTCCAGGAATAAAAACAGCGAGTGTTGCAGCTAACGAAAGAATAAATATATAAATCGCATACTTACGCCAGTTTCGGTAGTAAATATTGCTCATGATAAATAACGCTGCTCCCCCGCCGACAATCCCAAAAATGAATTGACCAAAGGCTACCGAACCAAAGCTGGCACCATCGCGCGCCATTAACCCAAGAGATGCTGAGGAGAAAATCAAAAAACCGCCCGCCACCATGATTCCAATCAAGGCAAGTAAAACAGTATCTACTGATTTAGGTTTTCCGCTCATGCGATGGTGGCAATGATTACTCCAATAACCGCGCAGAAAATACTGATAATCCAGTAGCGCATGGTGACTTTGTACGATGGCCAGCCAATAGCTTCAAAGTGGTGATGGACTGGAGCAATGCGAAATAACTTTTTACCAGTTGCTTTTCGGTACCCAATTTGTAAAACGTTTGAACCGACTGTGGCAATCAGTGGTAGTCCGACTATGGGTAACAGCGCAATCCCGTTTCCGTCCCCGAGCGAGTCAGTCATGAACACAACCGTGGCAAGTGACAGAGTTAGAGCCATTGAGCCGGTTTCAGTCATCCAGAAGCGAGCGGGTGGAATGTTGAACCATAGAAAGGCCATGATTGCTCCCACGACAGTGGCGCAAAAAGCTGCCAAACCAAATTGAGATTGCACGATAGCGATGCCAGCATAGGCGGCAAAAATTGATGCAAATACCCCACCTGAGAGCCCGTCGATACCATCGATGACACCACTGGCGTAGAGGGCTATAACGAGCACGATAAAGAAAGGAATAATAAACATTCCTAACTCGAGGGTTCCGTCGAAAGGAATGTTCACACCAGTTACACCAAGCTTAGCGTAAAACCACCAGCCAACAAATCCGGCGGTCAGCGTTATAAGCAAAAGTCGTACCTTAAGGCGCAGGCCTTCTCCTCCGTGAGTTACATCATAAAAATCGTTTAAAAAACCAATGCCTGCACCAACGAGTAACATAGCTGCAGGGATAAGGGTTTGTGAGCGACTGAGGAAATCAAGATTTGAAAAGACCGTGTCAGGCAGTAGTCTGGCTAGAACAAACAGTAAAGTCAGAGTGAGAAAGGTGCTCGCCCAAATAACTATTCCGCCCATACGCGGTGTTTTGGTTTCCCCTTCACCTTTTAGTCGATTAAATTCAGTGGCGTCATGACCACCCATAGCTTTTTTGCCACCGGTTTTTTTCCAGACTTTATACTTAAACAAAAAGTGAGTCACAATCGGAGTGATGGCGATACCGATGGTGAATGACACCAAAGCTGGAACAAGTACATTGATAAGTGTAGATTCCATAAAAGTTACTCTACTGAAGCTTGCACCGCTGCAACTAGTTTTAATACATCGCTAAACCGCTCTTCTCTGGTCGAGCCTAATACAGTCACAATGATTGGTCTGTTGAGACCTAAATCAAACGCAATAGTGAGATTTCCGCCCGCTAAATCAGTGTAGCCTGTTTTCGAACCAAGTAAGTTCGGGATTTTGCTCACGATTTCGTTTGTGTTTTCGGCGTCATGATATTGTCCGGCTGAGTTGTACACCCGAGTACTTTCTTTCTGGGTTGGGGCAAGGATTTCTGGGTAATTGTCCAGAATATACTCCATTAAAAATGAAATATCTTGTGCACTCCCTATTGCTCCGGCTTGAGAAGCTGATACGTCTAAGCCAGTCATATTTTTAAATTCAAGCGTTTCAAGGCCGAGTTCAGCTGCCCGGATGTTCATCCCGGTGACAAATTGAGACACACCATCCCTTTCGCCAAGCAATTCTCCGACACTCGCTGCAAGCTCGTACGCAGCGTCATTTGATGACGCAATAAGAGCGAGTTCAGTGAGTTCTTGAATATCAAGTTGTTCACCAGCACTGAGACCACTACTGCCCTCTTGGCGAATTGCATTGACGCTGACTGAGGTGGTGACGTCTTGCTCGATTAGTTCGTACGCTAACAAAGCAGTCATAAGCTTGGTGATTGACGCAAGCGGAAGTTGTGCTGACTCGTTTTTAGTAAAAAGTGCTCGTTGCGCTCGAACATCCCATACATATGCAGCGGTTGCTCGTAATGGGATATTTTCCAGCTTTTGCGGCACCGAGTTTACAACTGAAGCATTGCTCTGTTGAGGATTTGGAAGGGTTTCTTCTGCCAGCTCAGGTTTGTCTCCAGTGAAAAATAACGTTCCAAAAATACTCGCTAAAATAAACATCAATACTCCGAACTGGATGAGGAGCGGAAAATGATTTTTCTTAGCTGGCTCGTTCAAGTCAATTATTTGTGGAAAAGGGTCTGGTGTCATGATTGTGGTGATTCAAAAGCTTCAATTTGGGTCATAAACTCACTGAATTGTGGAAGTTCGTGTTTGTGGGTTACTCCCAAAAATTGCAGGAGTTCGGTGGTGATTCTGAATTGGTAGCCGTGGCCGGTGATGGATTCACGGCTGACTAAACCTCGAGTCATTAAGTTTCTTAGAATAAATGAAGAGTTTACACCACGAATTCTATCAATCTCTGCTCGTGAGATTGGTTCATTATAGAGCACGATAGCTAACGTTTCAGCGCCGGCTTTTCCGATGTCGCCGGTTAAGTCACTCTTGCGGAGCGATTCGATAAACTCAGACAACTCAGGTGCGGTTACGAGTTGTATTTCAGTGTCGGTTTCGCTCAGTCGAACAGCTCCAGTCTGGAGGCGAGTGCGGAGATTTTGGATAGCGGTTCCTAGTTCTAGTTCGTCCACTCCAAAAAGCTTCATGAGTTTCACTTTACTCTGAGGAGCGGCTTTATAAAAAAGTAAGCCTTCGATTTTTACGTCGAGTGTCATATTGCTATCGTAGCACAGAAAGGCCTTGTTTTCAGTCTTTATTCGACTTAATAATATTTAGGTGTTCCTTGCCTATCAAGCTCTAAATGAATGTCATCAAAGCGGTTTTGTTGGGTAATGATGATATTTCCTTGCTTGAATATCTCTAAAACAGCTAAAAAGCTCACAATAACGTTTTTATGTTCTTTTTCTCCACGCTTGAGCTCTGAGAATGATACTTTCATTTGATTTTCAATCCGAGAACGCAATCGTCCCATCATGTCTTCAAGCGAAATAGTGGGTTTTAGTTTTGCAGTTGGTTTCGGTTCGTTTTTTGGTAATTCATGAAGAACTTCCTGTAAAGCGGTTTGGAGAGATTGTAGTGAACAATAATCGTCTGGAAGGAAAAGGGGTTCGGCTGGAGGAACAAATTCTGGAGTGTAGCTGTTTTTGGTACCAAATTGTGTAGTTAAGGTCAGAGCAATATCTCGGTATATCTGATACTTTTTTAGTCTTTTTTCTAAATCTTCAATACTCGCCTCTTCGTCATCAGTGAGGTCAAGTATGGGTAAGAGTGACTTAGATTTAATTAAAAGAAGCGTTGCGGCTAAAGATACAAACTGCGAGGTATTTGGAAGCGATAGTTCCTGCATAGCACTCACTGTCCGCATGTATTCGTCTGTGACAGCTGCTAAGCTGATGTCATTAATCAAAAGCTTCCGTTTCTCAACGAGTTCAATAAGAAGTTCCATTGGACCTTCAAACGTTTCAGTTTTGATGGCAATAGTAGTAAGTGTGGTCACGAATGTATTTTAGCACTAAAAAAAGACTGTCTATAGCCACCAGTCTTTTTCTGTTGATTTAGTATTGCTCAACAAACTTCACGAGCAATCGCACTGGCTCTCCGGCTGCGCCTTTAGCAAGTTTGTCACTCGGGATACTTTCCATTCTTGGAGCGATATCAATGTGCGCCCACGGGGTTTTCTTGGGTGCAAAGAATGATAAAAACGTTCCGCCTTCAATGCAGCCACCAAAGCGTGAGAAGTTAGTGGCGATATTGGAAATGTCAGCTCGTGCACTCTTGAGTGAAGATTTGTACTCGTCCCACAGTGGAAGTGGCCAGACTAAGTCCCCAGAATCTTCGCCGAGTTCAATCAGCTTGTCTTGAAGCTCTTTATCTTTAGTCATAATGGCTGAAGTGTGTTGTCCAAGTGCGACCAAGGATGCGCCAGTAAGTGTTGCGGCATCAAGCATTACGCTCGGCGTGTAGTGTTTTTCTGCGTAGGTCATTGCATCTGCCAAAACCAATCTTCCTTCGGCATCGGTGTGGAGAATTTCTACAGTCAGTCCATTCATGCTGGTAGCAATGTCTCCTGCGCGCATACTATCTGCAGAGATGGAGTTTTCGGCAGCTGGAATGCAGGCCACTACATTTTTCTTGAGTCCAAGCTTGGCGATGGCGCGCATAGTACCAATCATGGCTGCGCCGCCTGACATGTCCATATGCATCTCATGCATAGCTCCAGATGGTTTTACATTGAGTCCGCCGGTGTCGTACGTGATACCTTTCCCAATCAGAGCGATAGGTTTTTTCTTACCAGCTTTCTTTTCTGCCAGTGTTGGCTTTCCGGCTCCCCACCATTCAATGATGATAAATTGTGGTTTGTCCGATGCGCCTTTTCCAACTGCCTCTAACAAGCCCATTTTAGCTTTTTTTATCTCATTTGAACCAAGTGTCTTGACTGTAGCTTTCGTGCCTTTGAGGGCTGTTTTTGCCGCTGTGGCGAGCTTTGAGGGTGTCATGTCTTCCCCACTGGTGTTCGCGATGTCCCGAGTAACGTTTGCTGATTCCCCTACTATGAGTCCGGTTGCAAAGCTTTTCTTTTCAGTTGCATTTACATTCCCGCATACCAAAATTTCCTGCAGTTCTTTTGCTTCATTCTTTTTGGTTTTGTAGAGCGTGAATTCATACTGGGCGAGTTGCAGATTTTCTGCCAGCGTACGGTAAAACCACTCTCCTCCCTTTTCTTCAAGTTTCGGACACCCCATTGCTCCTAAGTGAATTGCAATGTTTTCAAGTTGATGACTCTTGGCTGTTTGCACGATGGTTCGCACCAGAGTGCGGAAACTTCTGACGGTCATGTTTTTTCGCTTCCCTGCCCCCATTTTGTACTCTAGTGTTCCATCAGAATTTTCTATCAGTCGATGCCACGATTGTTTGTCTTCAGTGAGTATGATGCGACAGTATTTTTTAGGCGTGTCAGCGAGCGTTTTTGTGGTGAGGGTAATTTTTGTCATGTCTGTGATTATAGCAGAAGCGATAAGTGCTTGACTTTGAACGTATTTTATATCATTGTTTGAATAGTTTTGTGCCAGCTAAAGGAGATACCGATGGCAGACAGAAGTGAAGTAGAGGTGTTGGTCAACCTCCCGTTTTTTCAGAATTTGTTTGACCAAATGATGTCGCCGATGCTGAGTTCGTTGGATTCTTACTCGGCTGATGACGTATTTCCTAGTGAGGGTTCGAAAGAGTCTGCGGTTGAAGCATATCGTTTTATTTTTGACGGCATGATTGAGATTTCCGCTGACTTCTATTGTGAAATTCTCACAAATAGCGAAGTGCGTGAACTTGTTGTGATGTACCAGAGTCCGGTCTTCCTGAAACTTCAAGTCAGCATGGAACAGATCATGCCAAAGATGCTGAATTGGTTTGAACAAAACGAAGAGCGAATCGACGACTTGCTTGAAAAAGCGAACGCTCTTGCGTAACGAAAGCCGCTGCATGTATGTGCAGCGGCTTACTTTTTATTTTTCTTCTTGCTTTCGAACTGAGAGTCCTAGCTCAACTAGCTGTTCTATCTCAAGTGGCTTTGGTGCGTTCATCACTGCAGTCTGGCCTTTTCTGGTCATCGGGAAGGCTTGTACTTCTCGTAGCGAATCTTCCCCGGTAAGGTTCATGACATTCCGTTCGACACCCAGAGCAATTCCTCCGTGTGGTGGAGTGCCGTACTTAAAGGCTTCAAGCATATGTCCAACCTTGTCTTGAATTTCTTCGTCGGTGTTCCCCATGACTTTGTAGACCGCTTCGATAATGTCTGCTTTGTGTGACCGGATACTTCCTCCTCCAGCTTCAAATCCGTTACATACTAAGTCGTACTGAGTGGTGAGAATATTCTCGATATTTTCTCCCTTCATCAAGTCATCGATGAATTCAGCTTTTGGCATTGAGAATGGGTTGTGGGTAAAGGTCCAGGTGCCTTTGTCGGTTTTTTCAAAGAATGGGAAATCGATTACCCAAGCGTAGGCCAGCACACCATTTTCTTTATCTTCTTCTGTTCGCATATCGAACTTATCAGCTCCGTATTTTTCCATTGACTCTGCATAGGTGACGCGTGGAAACGGCTTTTGTTTAATGGTGTATCCCATCGCTTCAACAGTAGTTGTTACCATTTCTTCGATAATATCCATGACGTCTGATTGTTCGACGAACGACATTTCCACGTCGATTTGGGTATGTTCGTACCCGCGGTCTGCACGCAGGTCTTCGTCGCGAATCGCTCGCGCGATTTGCACGTAGCGTTCAAACCCAGCGTTCATCAGCAGTTGTTTGTATTGCTGTGGTGATTGTGGCAAAGCGTAGAATTTACCAGGATTGTGGCGACTTGGTACCACGAAGTCGCGTGAGCCTTCCGGGGTTGATTCAGTTAAGAGTGGAGTTTCGATTTCACAGAAATCTCGTTCCATCAAGAAGTCTCGACAGCGTTTTACAAACTCGCTACGAATACGGATATTTCTTTGCATTCGCTCAGTCCGTAGGTCGAGTGACCGGTGCTTGAGTCGCACCTCCTCGTCTTTTCCGAGTGAGTCTTCAGTGAGGTCAAACGGTGGGGTGTCTGCTGCATTGAGAATAGTGATTCCGGTAATTTCTAATTCGATATCACCGTTGACTACTCCTTCCTTCACTGCTTTTTCTGGTCGTGCGTTTACTATTCCAGTCATTGCTACAACGTATTCAGCTTTGAGCGTCTTAGCAATTTCCAGCACGTCTGGCTTTCCAAATACCACTCCCTGCACTTTTCCGCTACGGTCACGGATATCGCAAAAGACCATCTTGCTCTGGTCTCGGGTGACGTGAATCCAACCGTTGATTTCTACCTCTTCGCCTTTGTGGGAGCTGAGCTCGCCAATGAGTGTTCGTTTCATAATTAGTCTTGTGTAATGTGTGTAATAGCAATGGTTTGGGTGTCGTCGTATTCGGGGTCGCCCTCAATGAATGTGATTTGTGTATTTTCATTTGTTACTGAATCGTCTGCGTCATCAGTAATTTTTTCTGAATACAAGGAACATGCAAACTCTTTTAGTGCATTCCAGTCGTTTGGATGCAGTGGTTCTCCTAACTCACCTGTGAAGCTCAGTCTACTTATGCTCCTGTCTCCTCTGCACATATAGCCGGTATTAATAATTTTTCCGGGCAGTATGTTTTTTAATTCGCTTTTGAGTTCTTCGTAGAGCTTGTACGAAAATTCTTCGTGGGGAGACCTTTCTGGTGCCGGAGTGTCTTCGTTAAATCCGTACATAGTGTTTGTTCGCAGGAACAAAAAATCGCCCCTGCATGCATATTAAGTGTTTCTAATACGTATGCAGGGGCGATTCCCATCGTTTGATGAGTCGCGGTGCCACCCTACTTCGTTTCTCCAAGGAGAAACCTTTATTTTATCGACCACGCTATATCGGGCGCTCCCGGAAGGTTCTACTAAGCTAGTGCTGTTCTTCCTTCACCTTGGCAGTGTCAGCTGCTTCAACGGTATGTAATTAGATTATCACTAGATTCATTTTAGTCAAAGATAAAATGAATCGTTTTAAGACTGTTATAAAGTAATTCCGATTGCTGTCCGAACTCGGTCTAGTGTTTGATTTGAAACTGTTTTTGCTCGAATAACTCCATCTTTCAAAACTGCTTTTACATCGTCTTCTGTAATAGCATCTCGTCGCTCTCTCATTGGTGCAATAAATGCTTCGAGGTCCGAAGCAAGTGCTTTCTTTAAGTCACCGTATCGCCCTTTCTTTTCTTCGTACAGTGGAGCGAGTTCTGCTTCAGATTTCAGTAGTCTATGAATAGCATAGACGTGCTCAGGTTTGTCACCTTCTGAGTCGGTTACGATACTCATCACAGCCTTCTCGATTTCTTCTTTGGTACCAAATAACGGAATCGTATTTCCATAGCTTTTACTCATCTTTGCTCCGTCAGTGCCTGGGACCACCCCAACTGCGTCTAGGATTTTCTCAGCTGGTTCTTTGAGGATGTCTCCGTACGCTCGGTTAAATTTTCCGACAGCCTCCCTAGTGTACTCAAGGTGTTGTCTTTGGTCTTCCCCGACCGGTACCACATCGATATCGTAGAGTGTGATGTCAGCCGCTTGGAGCATCGGATACGTAAACAATCCAGCATTGGGCTCGAGTCCCTTTGCTACTTTGTCTTTGTATGAATGGGCTTGCATTAAGAATGGTACGGTGACCATGCAATTCAGTACCCATCCGAGCTCAGTATGGTCTTGGTTGTCTGACTGACGAAAGATAACCGCTTTTTGAGGGTCTACACCCACAGCTAAATAATCTTTCACTACATTTATGATGTTCTTATGCAATTGCTCTGGGTCACGCAAACTGGTGAGGGCGTGATAGTCAGCAATCATTAGATAGCTATCGTAGTCTTGGTAAATATCTAAAAATGGCTTGAGGGCACCAAAGTAATTTCCAATGTGTAAATCTCCGGAAGATTGCAATCCAGTTAAAAGTCGTTTCTTGTCAGTATTCATGTGTCCAATAGTACCAGAAAACAAGCGGTGAACAATTACATTGCCAGTGGCATGGAGAGTGTAAAGCGGGAGCCCTTTCCGTCCCCTTCTGAGTAGGCGGTAATATTTCCTCCCATTGCTTCAGCCATCTTGAAGGCCACATATAATCCAAGACCGGTACCCGATGTGTTTACTGAGTTTGCGTTATCGGCTCGTGAGAACTTCTGGAATAATTTATGAATAGTTTCTTGACTCATACCAATACCGGTGTCGGTAATATCAACAAAGATTTTTTTCTTTACCACATCGTCACGGACCACTACAGTTACGGTCCCTTTTTCAGTGTATTTTATGGCATTGTGAATCAGATTCTGAACAATTTGTACGGTTTTTCCGATGTCAGCATTCACCACCCCGCGACTAGAGAGGTGTGTTCTGAACAGTAATACCAAGCCTCTTTTTATCGCATCACTGCGCATGTCGTCACATAGGTGTTCAGTCTCGTCTCTTAGGTTGAAGTCAGAAAGATTGTACTTCATGTTGCCAGATTCAATCCGAGACACGTTGAGGTAATCTTCAATTGCAAGAGCCATTAGTTTTGAGGATTCCTCGATTCGTCCAATCGACTCCATCGCTTTTTGTGGAATGGTGCCAAAGCTGCCTTCGCGCAATAGAGATGCGTAGCCACGAATAGCAGTCAAGGGGCTTCGAAGTTGATGTGATGCAATGGAAACAAACTCAGACTTCTGCTTGTCTAAATTTTGTAAGCGTACATTTACTTTTTCTAAATTGAGAGCCAGTTCTTCAATTCTTTCTCTTTGGTCAATTTCTTTCCGCACACTACGTACTAAAAGCACGCCCAGCGCAATTGTAATAATTAGAGTTACGATAGCGATAGCTTGCACGTTTTCTATTTTTGTCACAAATAGCAATGAAGTAATGAGAACGCCAAGGCCAACAATAAGCGCTTCAGTGGCTATAATTTTTGCTTTAAATAGTTCATATCGGACAAGTAAATACGTTAAGAATATTACAAAGACTGGCATTCCAAATAATCCGTATTGTCCGAGCTCCCAATTTGACTCTAAACTCCCAAAAATATTTCCGAGTGAAAACGAAATCAAAAACGCCAGTACTCCCGCTGTCGCAAGAATAAGCTCAGTTCTCCTTTGTACATGTTCAGGTTTCCGGATTTCTCTCGTGGCAAAAATAAGAATTACAAAAGCGATAAATAGCTCTGCATTGTAAACATAGTTTTGCCAGAGGGGACCTTCCAGTGCTTCCCGCAAACAATTAGTAAAATCGAAACCTGTCAGATTTAAGGCAGTGTGAGTGAATAAAAACGCTGGAATAAAAAGAGTGAATATTAAGAGTTCGTAATGCCATGTGGGCCAACTGTCTTTAATGAGGGTGTATATAAAGTAAAACGAAGTGACATAAATGAGGAGTTCAAAATGAACGAGGATAGACCAAAAGAAGATTATTAAGTCTGATCGATCAGAGGCCCAGAGTACTAAGTCAATAAGACTCCAGGCCGTAAATGCTAGAGAAAGAGCAAACAAAGCTTGAGCTGTTTTTCCCTTAGGGTTGTGAATGAGTACAAACAGCGATATTAAGAGAATTGAGAGAGACGGAAAAAGGTGAGAATAATAGATAAAATTACCCCAGATGTTTCCTGACACAATGAGATAAGGAGCTGGGTCCCAGAGGCAAATTGATGGGTCGGCAATATTAATCATACCTATTCAGCAAATAATTCTTCAAAGTACTCTTCCGTTTCTGGGCCTTCAGGGTTTGTAAAAATAACATAATCCTTTTGGAAAACTTTCACATAATAAGTCACGGCTATTGAGAAGATAATAAAAGTCAGCGTGGCAATTCGAATACTCACAGCCAGGCGGTCTTTGTTTTCAACAGAACTCATGTAATTAGTATAGCTGTCTTCTGTTTGCTAATTAAACACACTCTGTAAAACTGTTAATAACTTATGAAGATTGAGCTTGTGAATAAATTTTCTTAAAGTTTTCAGGAATGTGCTGACTATGTTTTTTAAAATCGCTTTTTCGCAGACTTTGAATTGAACGAATTACTTTTCTGCAATTCGCACTTTCACATTTGCATTGTATCTCCCATCCGGTGTCTGATTCAGTTAATGAATAGTCCATCACCAGCTCTGTTCCAGCTGGAATAGACTTTAGTGCAATTACTTTTCGTTTCGTCACTATTGCTACATTGGGATTGCAGGAATGATTAATAAAACGAAATGGAGATTCAGCTGTATCAATCCAACTGTATTTACCTGCTCCAATCCAATTTAAACTACGTGCGGATAAAGCCTTTGTCCACTTGCGAACAATTACTATTGGTCCATGGATGTAGGCTATAGTTTGATCTTTCTTGTAGTCGGCTGAAGAATATAAACCAACTCCAGATATTCTGCTCTCGTCTTTATGCAGTTTTGACATTTTTTCTTTCTTTCCGGAGCGCTAGGATGCCGACTAAGGCATGAAGCACGGCATTAGAAGCTGGGTAAAACATCAATGCGTGCCAAAGCTCTCCGTGTACTTTGTACGTTACAAAGCCTAGGATAGCATATGCAACTGCCCAGATTATCCACGGTATCCAGTGTTCTCGTTCAGGGTTTGTCCAGGTCGAGTGCAGGATTGGGTAGAAAGCTGGGAATGTAGATAAGTTCGATAAAAACAAAAATGCTAATACAGCCCAATATTGCTCAGTGGTAGTTAAAACTGCAAAGGTGGCAAGCACCCAAACCAAGACATAAGAAATAGTGATAAGTATGTCACTCGAGAAGGAAAACCTATCCCAAAAATCCTCCGGCCACCAATCCTCCGGCCACCACTTGTTTGGGTTGAGCACACGAGCTTTTTGCCAGCATTTGAATGAAACAACTATAGCGAGTACGCCACAGACAGTTGGTAGGATGAGTTCAGCAAACGTTGCATCTATATCCCACTCGAGAACCGCTAAAACGAGCGTTCCGTAGGCAAACATAAACCAAGTTACTGGATTAGGGTCAATGTGTTCGTCAGTGAGATAGTAGTAATACCCCAAGAGTTGTAACAAACCAGCGACGACCCCAAGGAAGAGTACGTTGCCAAAGAGTGAGCCGAACAGAAAATTAGGCTCCGGTAATAAATCAAAGGCGTGTAGTGCACTGTAAGAGATAGTAAAGATTATAAAAAATACCCCAAAAAAACGTAGGGGTTTGCTGAATGCACTACGCACAAAGCTTTCTAGAATTGACCGCATGTTTTCATTAAAGCACAGTTTTTAAGACTGTGGTAGCTACACAATATACAACACCACCAGTGGTACCAAGAGCCACCAGAAGAAATATACCTCAGGTGCAAACAGTGTCTGAAGTGGTGTGCCTGGAACAAGAAACTCAGTGACGGGAAGAACGTTAAAGCTGAAGGTCATTACGAGCACTGTTGCGCTCAGTGTGAGGAGTAGTTTTCTACCCAGGCTTTCGAACTTATTTTCTTTAAATTCATCCGGCATAATACGAAAACACAGGGTGGTGGTGAGTAAGGTGACAATAGCAAAAAACGCTAACCTACCCGCTGCAATTGATTGACTACTCTCTAGTCCTCCGAGGATATAGTCATAGTTTGGAAACTGGATGGAAATTAAAAGTGCAAAATACAGACCAACAATCACATTCATGATGGCTTGGCGACCTTTAAAGATGGAGAAAATGAGGAATATTAAGAAGACTGCGATGAAGTACGCAAACTCGTATAAAAATGATACTAGGTATCCCCAATCCATATTTCCATTATAGAACAACAGACGGGCGTTTTTCTTCGAAAAACGCCCGTCTGTTCACATCTTCTCAATGGCATATTTTGTCGCATCTTGCACATG
The DNA here is from genome assembly GCA_964351645.1 of uncultured Candidatus Saccharibacteria bacterium. Lineage (GTDB taxonomy): Bacteria > Patescibacteriota > Minisyncoccia > Phycocordibacterales > UBA918 > OLB19. Next base: position 14,516 of record CAYGOP010000007.1, read on the forward strand.
CTTGAATCTGTCACCCATAAGCTTCACTCCCCCAAACCAGCGAGTGACACAGATGATACAATCGTTTACCTCCTCTTTTTGCATAACTCGTAAAATAACCATTCCAGCGCCAGTTTCACCGTCGTCAGATTTTGTTTCGTAAATCGCACCTTCGTGGGAGATGCGAGCGGCCCAGCTGTTGTGGGTAGCTTTGGCGTACTTTTTATTCTTCTTCAGTGTTTTGAGAAAGGTTTTAATATCTTCTCGTTCCTGCACCAGCCCGTAACTTACTGAGTACCGACTCCCCCTATCTGCAATGACTTGTTCATACAGCGCAAAATCAGTTTGGGGGATTTTCTTGTCTTCAAAATCAAAACGAGTAGATTGGCTTGGCATGGCTCATTAGCTAGAAACCGGCTGTACCGCCGGTTTCTATTTTTGTTATATACCCTCCTCTCGCAGTTCTTCAACTAGCCGGCGGGCTTTCTTAGAGAGTTTCTTAGGGGTTTCAATAGAAATTTTTACCATTAAATCACCACGGTTATATTCGCTCGGTACTCCCTTTCCTTTGATGCGGATGAGTTCGCCATGTGCGATACCAGCTGGGATTTTAATGTCTGTGTTGCCGTCGAGGGTCTCAACTGTGTAGGTTCCTCCAAGGAGTGCATCAGTCAGTTTGATTGGGAGATTAGTCGCTAGGTTATTTCCGTCGCGACGAATGGTTTTGTGGCTCTCTACGTGCACTTTGATGTATAGGTCACCTGGTTGTCCAGATGGAATAGCTTCTCCCCTTCCGGTCATACGAATTACCTCACCATTTTGAATTCCGACTGGAACTTTAATTGAAATTTCTTCTTCAGTGCGCGCGACTCCTACTCCAGCGCAAGCGCCACAACGTTCTTTTGGAATCTTTCCTGTGCCACGACAGGTTGAACATTCACGCACGGTAGTAAAGCTTCCCATGATACTGTTGCGGTTTTCGCGCACTTTTCCTTGTCCGCCACAGGTGTCACAATTACTCATTTCAGTCCCTTTCTTTGCGCCGCTCCCTTCACATACTGAGCAAGTATTATTTTTTGTGATGAGCAGTTTTCTAGTTACGCCAAAGATAGATTCTTTGAAGTTTAGATTGATATCAACTGATACGTCTCTTCCTCGCTGAGCTTGTCCACCACCACCAAAACCAAAGTTTTGAAAAATATCATTGAGGTCAAATTCGAAGCCCTGTCCACCTGCTTGTTGAAAGCCTGAGAAATCAAAACCACCAAATCCTTGACCACCTCCTCCCCCACCAGAAAACGACTGACCGTATGTATCGTACTCAGCTTTTTTCTTTTCGTCACCAAGTACTGAGTAGGCTTCAGTTACTTCTTTATATTTTTCTTCGTTTCCGGTTTTCTTGTCAGGGTGGTATTCAGACGCTTTCTTTCGGAAGGCTTTTTTAACCTCATCTTTTGAAGCTCCTTTTTGGAGGCCAAGAATTTCGTAATAATCTTTCATAGTGTGTGGCTTAGATTCACCGGGAATGATTCATTCGGTGAGCAGCGAGATGAAGACTCGTGCTTCATCTCACCAGTTCACAAAATCAATTATTTTGTATCAGTTTTATCGTCGTCGGTTTTTACTTCTTCTGCTTCGTGTACGACTGGTTCTTCTTCTGATTTCGCTTCGTCTTCCGCCGCCGCTCCTCCTGCCTTGTTTGCTTCCTCAGCTGCCTTTTGCATAATTTCACCAATCTTCTGTAGTGAAGTGGTAAGCTCCTCAACAGCCTTTGCGAGCGCGTCTTTGTCACTTCCTTCCTTTACTTCGTTTACGGCATTAATCTTGCCTTGGATTTCAGTCTTGATGTCTTCTGGCACATCTTTCTCATGGTCCTTCAAAGCTTTTTCTGCTGTGTAGACCATTTGTTCAGCATTGTTCTTAGCTTCAATCAATTCTTTCTTTTTAGCATCTTCACCAGCATGTTCTTCCGCTTCTTTCTTCATGCGTTCGATATCTTCTTCGCTCAGGCCTGAGTTTGCTTCAATGCGAATTGACTGCTCTTTTCCGGTTGATTTATCTTTCGCAGTTACATTGAGTACTCCGTTGCTGTCGACGTCGAATGTTACTTCAATTTGTGGTACCCCACGTGGTGCGGGTGGAATTCCGTCGAGCACAAACTTTCCAAGCGACTTATTGTCAGCTGCCATTGGTCGTTCTCCTTGAACGATATGAATTTCTGTAGAAGTTTGGTTATCAGCCGCAGTTGAGAATACTTGTTGTTTCTTGGTTGGAATGTGAGTGTTCTTTTCGATGAGTTTCGTGTTTACCGAGCCCATGGTTTCAATTCCAAGTGACAGTGGAATCACATCTACTAGAGTAATATCTTGCACATCACCTTGGAAGATTCCCGCTTGGATGGCTGCACCAAGTGCTACTACCTCGTCAGGATTGATGCTTCGGTTTGGTTCTTTTCCGAACAGTTCCTTCACTGCATTTTGAATCGCTGGCATTCTTGTTTGTCCACCAACGAGGATGATTTCATCGATATCTTCTTTCTTGAAGTCAGACGCTTCTAGCGCTCGCTTAGTGATTTCAATCGACTTATCTACGTAGTCATGAGCCAGTTCCTCAAGCTTTGCTCGAGTAAGTTTTACGTCCATATGGAGTGGTCCGTCTGAACCCTGTGAAATAAATGGAATATTCACGTCAGTTTCTGTTGTTGATGAGAGTTCCAATTTCGCTTTTTCTGCTGCCTCATCGAGACGCTGGAGCGCGAGTTTGTCTTTTCCAAGATCAACACTTTCAGCTTTTTTGAACTCAGCAATCAGGTGACGTACGATAGCTTGGTCGATATCTCGTCCTCCCATGTGGGCGTCTCCGTCGGTAGATTGTACTTCCACGACGTCGTCTCCTACTTCTAGCACTGTTACGTCAAAGGTTCCACCTCCGAAGTCGAATACTACAATCTTCTCGTCTTTCTTTTTGTTAAAACCATAGGCAAGAGCTGCTGCGGTAGGTTCATTGATGATTCTTTTTACATCGAGTCCGGCAATCTTTCCTGCATCTTGTGTAGCTTTTCGTTGTGAGTCGTTGAAGTACGCTGGAACAGTGATGACTGCTTCAGTAATAGTTTCTCCCAGCTTCGCTTCTGCATCCGCTTTCAGCTTTGAAAGAATCATAGCTGACACTTCTTCTGGTCGGTATTCCTTTCCTCCGAGTTCGACTTTTACCCCACCGTTCTCTCCTTCTTTGATAGCGTACGGCACAATGTCTTTATCTTTCTGTACCACCTCATCAGAAAATGAGTGTCCCATAAATCGCTTAACTCCGTAGATGGTGTTAGTCGGGTTCGTAACAGCTTGTCGCTTGGCAATCTGTCCAACTAATCGTTCGTTTGTTTTTGAGATAGCAACGATTGAGGGAGTAGTTCGGGCTCCGTCGCCATTTTCCACAATAACAGGCTCACCCGCTTCGATGATTGCCATTGCTGAGTTTGTAGTTCCTAAGTCGATTCCTAAAATTTTTGCCATATTTCAATATTTAATAACTAGTTATTATCTTTCACAATTCCAGTAGTGACACGGGCTGGTCGGATAGTTTCAGTAGAGCCGTTTTGTGTCAGTTCATAGCCTCTTTGCAGGACAGAGATTACCGTATCTTGTAGTTTTTCGTCTGTAACTTCTTCTGTCCCAACTGCTTCGTGTTTGTAAGGGTCGAATGGTTGTCCGACTGGTTCAACAGCTTTTACTCCGTAGGAATCAAGGATGTTCATTAATTGCATGTGTATCCCCTCAATTCCAGTCCGCCAGGCCTTATCCGCCTTCTCCCATACCTCTTTATTACTCATAGCCATCTGAAAACTGTCACATAATGGAAGGAGTTCCTCCACATGTTGCTTTTGGAAGCGTAGACGGTCTCTCACTCTCTCTTCTTCTAGTCGCTTCCGTGCATTTAAGAATTCAGCTTTGGCTCTTTGTGACTCTTCAAGTAAGTGTTTTTTCTCAGTGTCGAGGTCGGCAATTTTAGCTCGTAAATCTTTTAATTTCTTGCCGGTTGCCTCTTCTATATCTTCTATTTCCGGTTCTATCGTGTCTATCGGTTCGTCGGTGATGTCTTCAATTTCTTCGTGTTCGTTGTCATTCATGTTCACCATACGGGCGCATTATAAATCGATATGAAGTTTGTGTAAAGGTTTTGTGTTTTTTTTGTGCTCTTAAAAACAAAAACTCCCAGCGGGAGTTTTTGTGTGCGCTTAACGCTTTGACCAGGCCGGTCGCTTTCGAGCTTTTCGAAGTCCGAATTTCTTTCGTTCAACTGAACGCGGGTCTCGCATAAGGAAACCAAAAGCCTTCAGTGGTGAACGTCGTTCAGCCTTCTCTTTTACCAGAGCTCGTGCAATTCCGAGTCGGATACTTTCAGCTTGTGAAGAGATTCCGCCTCCAAATACTTTTGCAGAAATAGTGTAGTGTTCGATACCTGCGTCTGGAGTTTCCAAGACAGACATAATATCCTTTTGGTGTGAAAGATTACCGAAGTACTCAGTCATTGCCTTTCCATTCACCGTAATTTCTGTAGCCGATGCTGGAGTGAGTCGTACTCGTGCACTAGAAGTCTTTCGACGTCCAATTCCTTCTACGTAGGTTGTTTTTGTTGCAGCCATAAGAAAATTACTCAGTGATGATTAATTGCTTCATAAGTCGTTTCTGGTGCTTGTTTTTAGGAAGCATGCCGTTCACGGTTCGACTGATTACTTCTGCGATACCAAGTCGTTCTGCAAGGTGTCCAAGAGTTTCCTCTTTTCGTCCACCTGGGTACCCTGAGTAGCTTTGGTAGATTTCACCAAGTTTCTTTTCAGGAATATCAAGCTTGCTTGCATTTTCGATTGTTACCACAACATCAGACATGATGTGCTTTGCAAAAGTAGCTTCGTTTTTACCCATCAGAACTGTTGCTGCTTCAGTAGCAACTTTTCCAAGTCGTTTCCCGGTTGCATCAATAGTGTAGGTTTTGTTTTCTGTAGTAGTCATAATAATTATTCTACAAAAGCGATTACCGCTTCTTCTCGGCCAGATGTTTGACCAACTTTAACGATACGAGTGTATCCACCGTTTCGCTCAACAAATTTTGGAGCAATTTCTCCAAATAACTTGGTAATAGTTTCAGAACGAGGCTCACCAAGTCGTGATGCTACAAGTCGTCGCGCTGCTACCGTGTCTTTCTTCGCTTGAGTAACAAGTCGCTCGATGTTTGGTTGTAGTTCTTTTGCTTTTGCGAGTGTGGTAGTGATTTGACCATCTCGGATAAGAGACACTGCTAAACCACGTATCAGTGCAGTGCGCTGACTTCTGGTTCGGCTGAGTGTTCGTTTGTTGTTTGAGTGTCTCATAAGGCTTACGCTTCTAGAGTGAGGTTATGTTTCTTCAAAAGATCTTCGATTTCTTCGAGGCCCTTTGGTCCAATACCGTCGAGCGCTAGAATATCATCTTTTTTCTTTCTGACAAGCCCCCCGATGGTTCGGATACTGGCTTCTTCTAAAGATTGAAGAGTTCGGCTGGTAAGATCAAGTGTTTCGATTCGAGTTTTGAGAACTTCTTGGTCTGGCTCTTGTGTTTCAGCAGGTGCTTCTTCCGCCTTTACGGCAGGAGTTGAAGCGTGTACTTCTTGGAAACCAATCACAGACTTCAGTTGGTGAATCATGATTTCAATTGATTTCTCAAGGGCTTCTCGTGGAGAGTATGTTCCATCAGTTTCAATAATAACCCGCAATCGGTTGTAGTCAGTTCGGTCACCAACACGCATGTTCTCTACTTCGTAGTTGGCACGACGAATTGGAGTAAATACTGCGTCTAGTGCAATCGTTCCGATTTCAACTTTGTCTTTTTGGTGAATTTCTCGTGGTACATACCCGAGTCCACGCTCAACGGTCATTTCGATATTAAGCTTCGTAGACTTATTTGTGAGCTCACAAATGTGCTGTTCTGGGCTTAAGATTTCCACCTGTGATGGAGCGTCGATATCTGCTGCAGTTACCGGACCTGGACCAGTTTTCTTAAGAGAAATAGTCATTGGCTCTTCACTGTGCATAGTAAGTCGCACTCGTCGTAGATTGAGAAGAAGTGTGATGATGTCTTCCTTTACTCCAGATAGAGTTGAGAATTCATGCTCTGCACCATCGATTTTCACTTGTGTGATAGCAGCTCCTGGGAGTGACGAAAGAATGATTCGTCGGAGTGAGTTTCCTAGAGTGTGTCCGTAACCAGGGTAAAGACCGTCGATTTCAAAGATTCCTTTGTTATCTTCTTCTTTTACAACTCGTGGCTTTGACGGGAGAGTTACATTTGTTTCCAACATATATGTTTATGAACTTAAAATATTTGTAATCCTCTTCACCCTATCGACTGTAGTACTCCATCACTTGCTCTGGGTCGAACAATGATTCTGCTGGATTATAAACTGGTACAGCCTTCATGGTACCTTCCATTTTCTTCACATCAAAGGTTACCCAAGCTGGCACACCCGCTGCTTCATGCTTTTCTCCTAAATCTACAAAGAGTCCAGTTTGACGACTACCCTCACGGATAGATAACACGTCACCAACCTTCACTTTGTGAGATGGGATAGTCATCTTCTTGCCATTTACGCAGATGTGACCATGTGATGCAATCTGTCGAGCGAGTCGACGAGTTTTTGCAAGTCCCATTCGGTAAATTACGTTATCAAGACGCGACTCAAGTCGTTCCATGATAAGAGCTACAGGCTGGTTGCTTTTTTCTACCGCCTCATCAACGTAGCGTCGAAGTTGTTTTTCAGAAATACCATAGGTAAATCGCATCTTTTGCTTTTCAAGCAATTGACGCTTGTAATCACTCATCTGCCCAGGTCGTTTTCCTCGGTTACGGTTATTAGCGCTTCGAGCTACAGAGAGTTCGAATTTTTGTGTTTGTGTTTTTTCGAAGATTGGTGCGCCAAGTCGCTTCGCAATTTTGAATTTAGGTCCGATTTTCATAAGCTAAATACTATACGCGTCGCGCCTTAGGTGCTCGCGGGCCATTAAATGGTACTGGAGTTTTGTCAGTAATCTTTGAGATACCAATTCCCTTTCCAGCGAATGCTCGAAGTGCAGATTCTCGTCCAGCGCCTACGCCTCGAACGATAACTTCAGCCTCCTTCATTCCCATTTGTTGAGCTTTTTCACCAATAATTTCTCCAACTTTAGCCGCAGCGAACGGAGTACTCTTACGTGAACCCTTAAAACCAAGTGCTCCTGATGATGCTGCCATCACAGAATTACCCTTTGTGTCACAAAGAGTGAGCAGTGTGTTATTAAAAGTCGCTAGAATATTGAGTTTTCCACTCGCTAGCTTTCGCTTTGGAATGCGGTTGAGCGCACGAGATGTTCCCGCTACGTCAGAGCCACCACTTTTTTTGATTGTACGTTTCTTACCCATATGTCGGTACGTTTACAAATACTAATAATTTTAAGTCTTTTCCAACTTACGTCGTCCACTTCCCATAGTCTTCTTTGCTCCCTTAAGAGTTCGAGCATTTGTCTTAGTGTTTTGTCCACGTGCTGGGAGTCGCTTTGCGTGACGTGAACCACGGTATGAACCAATATCCTTTAGTCGCTTGATGTTCCCAGCAACTTGACGCTTGAGTTCACCTTCGGTGGTAAATCCTTCGATTTTCTCTCGAATAGCGTTCTCTTGGTCAGGGGTTAGGTCTGTAGCTTTAGAGGTTTGAGCGATTGATAGCTCATCAAGAATCGTTTGTGAACGCTTAAGTCCAATACCGTAAACAGCAGTTAGCGCGTATGCTAATTGTTTATCGTCTGGAATTGTAATACCTGAAATTCTCATATTTATCCTTGTCGTTGTTTATGTCGTGGCTTCTTTTTGTTGATGACGAATACCACTCCTCGTCGCTTGACGATTTTGTCATCTGGACTCATTTTTTTTACTGATGATCGTACTTTCATAAAATTCTATTTAAAGACGCTTTGTGATTCTTGCTTTTCCTCCATATGGATCTTCCACCATCCCAACTTTATCTCCCACCAGGACGCGAATTCTAAATCTTCGCATTCTTCCCGCGAGATACGCAAGGATAGGTTCTTCGGACTCTTCTATCTTGACTCGAAAAAGCGCATTTGGCAGCGCCTCCTCTACAATCCCGTATAAGAGATCATCTTTTAGTTCTGAAGTGTCCTTATCCATTAAACGAGGGTGAGTCTAACAAAAATACCACAGCACGTCAAATTGCTTTCGTTTAATGTGTGCATAACTTATTCAGTTTTCTTGAGTTCTTCAATGATTATGATGTCTTCAGTATCTTCTGGGAAGGTTCTTTGCCAGAAAGGAGTGATGTGTACTCGAGCGCCGTCTATTCCAGGATAAGCTAAAACAGCGTTGTTAATAGCGGTCTTTGGTAGGCCAGCAAGGTCTCGTTTCAGTGATTCAGCATCATATTCCCATATTAATAAAGGTTTTCCAGTGAGCTTGAAAGTCAGAGAAGGTTCGTTTGCGATAACACTACTGCTGGTTGTTGGTGAGGTATATTGAAAAGTAAATATACTAGGGTCATCAACTCGAACGGGATTCCCTTCATACGTAGCAATTGTTTCTTGAGCTAAGAAAGAACCAAATTCTTCTACTTGGAAGAGCGGGATTTGTAAAATAGCTTGTTCTCGAATCGTGACCAAGTCTTGGCCATACTCGACAGCTGGTAATTGGTTGTACGTTATTGTGACGGCATCTGAGAAAGCAATAAAGTTTGCAGGCTTTTCATTTTCTATCCGAGCTGTGAGATTGTCGCGCAGGTCAATTTGCAGTGCTTGTCTGGCAGTGCTTAATTCAGAATTATCAATCTGGAACTGTGGCCCACTAAACCCACCGGTGAAATCTTGTGGGTTTCGAGCGCTAATTGCTTCATAAAGTGCGGTAAAGCCACCTTCTTGGAATCCAGGGACATCAAATGTCGTCCCAGCTGCTACGTTGTATTCTTCGCCTACTTCATCTGCAAACACTTCTGCCTGGATTGACCCTGGGGTCAATGAACCAGCTTCATTTCGAACTGCTCCTGGCACCACAACAGACTCCTGGATACGGAACACGAGTCCGGTAGGTGTTCGGAAACGAGTGTTTTTAATAAGTCTTTCAGCGCCAGGAGTTGTTTTTAAGATTTCGAGTACGCCGGTTGCTTGTTCTTCAATCTGCACTTGTCCAGATGCCTTGACCTGACTCTCCTTGGTTGCTTCTAAGGTCATTATTTCGTAACTGAGTTCACCTTCACGTTTGTCTGGATAGGCGGTAAATTCAGCGCTAATATTTGGTTCTCTGTATTCTGGGTAGACGGTAAGCTCAGTTTTTCCTAAAAATGCACTGAGTCCAACTGCCCCACCGACAATAAGGATAAATATAAATACAGAAATAACTAAACGGTTGTTACTTTTTTTGTTCCCGTCTTCAATAATGATGCTTGGAATTTCTTCACGACTGACTGGTTCCCTGTCCTCCATCGGACGTTGGGGTTGTGTTGGGTGTGTGTGTGGGCGTTGTTCACTTTGGATTACGCGCCGCTTGCGCGGCTCGGCTGGACGAATGTCCTGAAGATTCCATTTTTGCGACATAGTATTTATAGTATAGCTGTTTAAACGTACTCAAACGAGTTTGAATCATGGTGCATGTGGAAAAACAACGCAGAGAGTAATAGTGCTGTGTCGTTATGACTTTTCATAAAATTCTCACCTGAAGCAGGATCGTAAGTCTGTTTGAGTATGTGTGATGAAATAAGAGTAGTGATTGGACTCGTTTTTAAACTTCGTTTGGCCGCTTTTTCAACCATGTGCATAAAGAACGTTTCGCTCTTTATGTCGCAGTGAATAGCAATTTGTTTAGGGATTGATAAGGAGTCTCCGGTTTCGTGAAATAAGTCGTTTAATTTTTCAATGTAGGCATCAAAAATTGCCTCTACTTCATCTTTTTGCTTTTGTGAGAGTGATTCAATAAAAGCGAAAGGGTTTTCTGTGTGTAGGTAGCCAAAAGCTTCATGAAGGGGTGTATTTAATACCGCTGCCAGTTCTCGAGCGAGTGAAAATGCTCCAAATGGAGTATGGGTACAGTACTGTAATGAACCATCACGTACAACACCGATTTCCGTTGCTTCATAGGTAATGTCAACCAAACAAACCTCAAAAATATGTGGAAGCAAGTCTCTTACTACTGAGTACATCATGAGTATAAAAGAAAGCTTCTTACTCTCTGCGCCTGAGAAGACTTTCTTACAGGTTTCATCGATTGAGTCGGTAAGATATTCTTGCGCCACAACATTTGCGCGAGCAATGGAAAATTCTTTGGCTCGACTTCCTTGCGGTCTGGCTATTCGATAACCATTGGAGAGCGCATCCATAGTTGCCTGGGTAATTATTTTAAGTCCCAAGTTGTTGACTGTTTCGTTCGTGGCTAACTCTGTTGCAATTTTTTCTTCAGTCGCGGAGATTAATTCATCAAATAACTCTTCTGTTACTTCAAACTCCTCGTCTTGAGAGAAGTTGATAGTTTTGGTGACAGTGTATGACCACGGCGCGGAGATTGTTGCTTGGATGGTTTTAATTCTTGCGGAGCTGTTGTATTCGTAAAGTGCTTGTCTACCGACAGTATCGAGCTGGATAGTGGCGTTCATAAGTGCAGTAATCACTGCTTTTGCACTTTGTTCTAGCGAATCTATATTTTTCAGAGGGGCGTGCTCGCGCTGTGACCAGACAATGATTGGGTGTGTTTCTGATTTTTTTGAATGCACAATGGCTACCAAAACACTTCCAGAGCCGATATCAATTAATGCTCCAAAGGTTTCGTTTGTTGTTTTCTTTGAGAAAAGACCCATGCTGATAGTATATCAGCATGGGTCTCTAATTGGTTCTTTGTTCGGGGATAGATTTATTCCAGCGTAGCCTTAATGCGACGTACTCCAGCAGATGAAGATTCCTCCTTTTTGATTTTGAATACTCCAGTGATACTCTCAAGCTTTTCTACATGAGGGCCGCCACAGAGTTCTCGTGAGAATACGGTACCGTCATTACCAGTCATAGTGTAGATTTTTACTTCATCTGGATAGCGATCCCAGAAGCTTCCCTCGATGGAAGGGTCGTTTTCTGCCTCAGTCTTTGTCATTGTATCCATCGTTACTGTTCCGCCAGTTTGAATAGCTTTGTTTACCCAATCTTCAATTTTGTCGAGGGTGTCACGTTCAACTTTTTCTCCATGAGTGAAGTCAAAGCGCATGCGTTCTCCAGTAATGTTAGATCCTGCTTGGTGTACGTGGTCACCCAGGAAGTGACGCAAAGCAGCTAACATAAGGTGAGTAGCAGTGTGGTACTGCACCACAATTTCTGAATTGTCAGCCAGTCCGCCTTTGAATTTATGCTCTGCTCCAGCCCGAGATTTCTCCCGATGTTCCTCCATCAGTTCTTGAAAGCCTTTCATGTCCACAACTAAACCTTTCTCTTCTGCAATTTCCTGCGTAAGTTCGATAGGAAAACCGTAGGTGGTAAATAGTTCAAAAGCATTTTGACCACTAATTGCTTTCACCCCTTTTGCAGAACTTTGGTCAAGCATTTTCTTTCCATCGACTACCTTGGTAGTCATGTGGACTTGGAGTGAGATTTTATTGAACTGTTTTAAGCCGTTTTCAAGAGTCTTACGAAATTGTTCCTCCTCAACAGCAATCACATGTACGATTTCATTTTGTTGCTCTGCAAGATTGATGTGGTGCTCCTTATAGGTTTCGATAACACTCTCTGCTAAGTGTTTAAATTGTCCGGGAGGAATTCCGAGCAGGTCTGCGTATCGCACTGCTCGACGAAGCAATCTGCGCACAAAATACCCTTGTTCGGAGTTTCCAGGACGGATGCCGTCGCCAATCATGAATACTGCCCCTCGGATGTGGTCTGTAATCACTCTAAATGCCTCGAGGTTGTCTTCATATGATTTATGCGAGAGTGTCTGTATTTGTTCAACAACATTCCACAGCAGGTCTGTTTTGAACATATCGTTACTGTCGATGGCAGCGGCTGCGATACGCTCCAGTCCCCCTCCGAAGTCTACGTTCTGAGCTGGAAGCTTTGCAAAGCCGGTTTCGGTCTTGAGGTACTCCATGAACACAGAGTTTCCGATTTCAAGAAAGCGACCACAGTCACAGTTTGGGTGACAGTGCTTACCCCACTTTGGGTCGTGTTCAGTTCCAAAGTCATAGAAAACTTCACTGTCTGGCCCGCCGATTTCTCCGACTGGCATATTCGCTGGTTTGCCTGCTCGACTCCACCAGTTCTTACTCGAGTCATAGTAGAAGATGCGCTCACCTTCTTTCATCCCTCTCTCACCACCCGCTTCCTCGCTTCCCATCTCAGCGATTCCCATTGAAACACCTTGTTCGTCAAAAAGACGTTGCCAGATAGCTGCGGCTTCGATGTCTTTTGGCACATTCGCTTCTGAGTCACCAATAAATGCAGTGACGTAAATTCTTTTCGGGTCAAGACCAATTTCATCTACAAGAAAATGGTAAAACCAAGGTAACTGCTCTTGTTTGAAATAATCTCCGAGTGACCAGTTGCCGAGCATTTCAAAAAACGTAGTGTGCCGATTGTCGCCTACTTCTTCAATATCCTCTGCTCGAAAACACTTTTGGGAGTCTGTCAGTCTAGTTCCCTTGGGGTGACTTTCACCCATCAGGTACGGTACGAGCGGTTGCATTCCACTGCCGGTAAATAATGTCGTTGGGTCATTATCTGGAATGAGCGCAGCAGAAGGAATCACGGCGTGACCGTTCTTTTCCATAAATGCTAAATATTTTGCTCGAATTTCATTTCCAGACATAAAATACATAATTACCGTACATAATGTTCAAAACTATAACAGAAACCGGATTTATTGCGAGTATATTGAAGTAGGGACTGCGGCAGCACATTCGTTTCCAACGCAGGTAAGCAGGGTGGTGTCTAGTCCGTAGAAATATACTTCCATTACGTACCCTCCTACAATCAAAAGTAAGCCGGTTATGGTAAGTATTCTTTCGACCCGAAAACTCTTCAGAACAAGGCTATCAATTCTTTTTTCATGTGCGAGCTCACTGTGCGCGATAAGCACACCTGTGGCAAGCATTACTTTCCCAATCATACTGATGGTTAAGCCCCAAAAAAGAAGATTCATATGTGTGTATTATTACACACTCTGGTGCCATTTTTTCAGCTCGGCTTCTAGTTTGTGCACAGGACCAGCTGCGCTGACGCTCATTAAGCTTGGGTCTAGGTAGGTGCGAATGGTTCTGTTCACATCAGTAAGTGTTATGGACTCCAGTTCTGCTTTCCGAACCCTCATTTCATCAATTGTGTAATTTTGAAAATGATAACTGTGTAAATCAGCTAGCAGCCTTCCCAGAGAATCCTGAAGCATAGTTTGTTGAGTGTTGAGGATTGTCTTAAACTTTTCAAACTCATCTGGGGTGATGCCTTTTGCATACAGCTTCGAAACCTCTCTAAAAGTTGATGTCAGCCCCTGCATGACTTTGTCTGGTGCAAAGAAAGTCATGATTCTCATGTAGCCCTGCTCATCACGAATAAAACCTTCGAGTCGGGCGTAGATGCCGTAGGTCAAACCTTCTTTCTCGCGCACAGTACTCATAAGCCTGCCGGTGAAGCCACCCCACTTCCCTAGTACTGCAATCCCAAACATGAGAGGAAGATAGTCTGGGTGCTCATTTGTGATTGGTAACGGCAACCCAATGCTTAGGTCGATATTTTGTCGGCTGGCTATATGTTCAAGCGACAAGGCTGGTTTTGGCGGAAGTGGCTGATGAACCGCATTGTTCTCCGTGAAGTTGGTGTTTTGCTTGAGCTTAGAAATAGTAGTAGTAATTTTAGAAATGGTCGTTTTGTCACCACCTGCAGTGATATACCATTTATGATTGAGGACTGCCTGATGAGCTTTTACTAAATCCTTTTTTGACAGTTTCGCCACTGCTTCAATTGTTTCATCAATTGAGTGAGTGAATTTTCTGTCTGATTGACCATAAAAAATATTTTGTAATTTTTCGGCTGCAATAGCCTTGCTGTCTTCTTTTGCTTGATGAAGCTGATTAATGCTGGTTGATTTCATCCGCTTGAGTTCTGCCGGGGAAAAAGTAGGAGACTCAATCATGACTGCAAACAGCTTTAACAGTGCCTGAAATGTTTGGGCTGTTGAACGGAGGGTGAATGTTATTCTTCCTTCGCTGATATCAATATCAATACTGGCCCCAAGTAAATTTACTGCTTCCAAAAAGCTGTCTCGCGTATATGTGCCTGCTCCTGATAAAAACGCATCAGCAAGAATAGTATCCACCGCCTGACTCTTAAGTGTAGTTTTAGATTGAATATCAACGGTAATGATTGCTTTTGCAATGGCACTTTTTGACTCAGTGATGCTGGCAATTGAGTAGGTCTGTGATGGTTCGATGTGATATTTCATACGCTAATTACCGATAAAGTGACCGATGGTCATATTGTGCGGCAGAATACTTTCCTGCAAATTTTTAATTACCATTTTAGGGGTAATGGCTCTAAGAAGTTCTGGTGTTTTGGCATATGAAGTCCAGTCACCTGAGGCTACATATTCTGTCAGTTCCTGTGCAATTTGCATAGAATTTGAACGCGCAAACAGCTCGTCGGTGAGGAGACCGGCTTTTACTTTTTTTACTAACAATGCAACATCTTTCTCTGTCAGAGCAGACAAAATCGAAAATACTTTTTGCTCAATGTCGTTGTGTGACTGTTTTGGTGCGAGGGTTAGACTTATCATCGCTAAGTTTTCATCCTTCGTTGGTTCTTGTGTGGTGTCAACACTTGCAACAAGTCCGGTGTCTACCATTTTTTTGACCAAAATACTTTCTGGGCCACTCGCTAATACTTTTAATAAAATCATGGTCGTTACCCAATCTGTTGAACCAAAGCCTTTGTGTTTGAATCCAATAGATACAATATTTGTTGTTGATGGTCTTTCGATGGTGATTCTTCGCAAACCTTCTTGCTTTGGCTCTCTAATATGGTGCCGTGGAATTGGTGTGCTGGGGTTTTTAATTCCTGAAAAAACCTTTTTTACGTGCGTGAGCGCTTGTTTTTCGTCGATATCACCGATAACCATCATGACAGCGTTATCAGGCCGATAATAGTCACGGTAGAACCGCTCAAGTCTGGCTGGTGTGTAGTCCTCAATATCTTCTCGGTAGCCAATTGTTTCGTGTCCATACGGATGGGAGTGGAAGGCAGTGCTGACCATTTGAACTGACAAAGCAAAATAGGGGTCTCCGTTGTACATATCAAACTCGCTCAAAACATTCCCTTGTTCAGGAGTGAGTTCTTTATCATTGAGTATCACGCCAGTCATTCTCTCTGCTTCAATTTCTAGTGCTCGGTGAATATACTCTTTGGGATAACTAAAATAGTAGGTAGTTCGGTCTTTCCAGGTATTCGCATTCAAAATACAGCCGGTCTCTCGCTCAAATTGCATTGCTCCTCCGGCCAGCACCTTTTTCTGTACATCGTAGGTAGTTGGCTTAAAGAGCATGTGTTCAAGCATGTGTGCGACACCAGACTCTCCTACTGCTTCGTCTGCAGCGCCAACTAAATAGGTGATATTTGTTGTGACAACTTCTGTTTGTGGGCGATTATGGTACAGCACGCGCAAGCGATTGGTTTTTAAAATAAATTCGTTCGCGCA
>CAYGOP010000008.1:0-13143 GCA_964351645.1 uncultured Candidatus Saccharibacteria bacterium
TCATTCCATGTTCACGCCAAAGCTCTTCTGCGATATGTGGAGCAAAGGGCGCGAGTAATCGAATGAAAGCAGAATATGTATGGTCAGACAGCCCTTCTTTCTCTGCCAGATTAATGAAAATCATCATGGCGCTTACTGCCGTGTTGAACTTGAAGCCCTCAATATCTTCGCTGACTTTTTTAATTGTCTTATGGAGTTGACGAACAGTCGCAGGTGATTCCTCTACATCACCATCTAACACATGTTCATTCAAACCGTACACTCGTTCTAGGAAACGTCGTGCCCCAGCGAGTCCGTCCTGACTCCAGGCGATAGTGTTTTCAAATGGACCCATGAACATTTCATAAACACGCATCGTGTCAGCTCCTACGAGCTGCACGATGTCGTTTGGATTGATGACGTTCCCCCACCGCTTAGACATCTTGCGTCCATCTTCAGCGAGAATAAACCCAAGGAACTCCAATCTTTGGAAGGGTTCGACAGTAGAGACAACATCAATGTCGTAGAGGAATTTGTGCCAGAACCGAGCATAAATCAAGTGTCGCACTGCATGATCCCCTCCTACATATACGTCTACCGGCGCCCAATATTTCTCGGCTTCTTTGCTCACTAGCGCCTCTGGATTTTTATTGTCCATAAAGCGTAGGTAGTACCACGAAGAACCGGCCCACTGTGGCATGGTGTTGGTTTCTCTCTTTCCTGCTCCACCACAAGACGGACAGGCGGTATTCACCCACTCTGGAATGTTTGCCAGCGGTGATTGTCCGTCACCCGCTGGCTCATAGTGTTCTACTTCAGGGAGTGTAATTGGTAGCTGTGCTTCAGGCACCGCAACTGGCCCACACTTTTCACAGTGCACGATGGGAATTGGTTCTCCCCAGTAGCGTTGCCGAGAGAATACCCAGTCTTTGATTTTGTAGGTTTTAGCTACTTTTCCGCCCACCTTTTCTGTAATAGCTTTCTGAGCTTCTACAGAATCCATGCCGTCGAATTCACCAGAATTCATTAAGTAGCCATGACCAGTTAATGCCTCGTCAGTATGTAGCAAGTTCCAAACTTGTTTTTGGTGGTCAGGCGTAAGATGATTTAAAACTTTGTCCTCGTCTTCCCATACGAGTGTGTGAATCTTTTGCTCTGATTCAGGAATGTCACCTTGTGCATCGAGATTCTCAACCTCTGCTAAAAACACATATGAATGTGCACAGCGGTTTTGTTTCTTATGTGAAGCACAGTACCTCGCAGCGGTAATCCATTTGAGTTTTTGTACAATCGTCACTCCAGTAAGCGCCGCTTCTTCTTCAATCTCGGCGAGTGCAGCTTCTTCGGGAGTTTGGCCTTCTTCGATACCACCCATGATGGCGGTGCTGATTCCTTCAAGTGTTCCGTGCCAGTCGAGCAGTGCAAACTTACCAGTTGATTTGTCACGCAAGTGCACAATGACCGTGTCGCGCGTCACTTCTTCAAAGCCGTCTTGTGGCGGATTATTTGAATCATCTGCGCAAGGAACAACCACCTGGGTAATTGGAATATCGTATTTCGTCGCAAAAGCAAAATCGCGCTCATCATGCGCCGGCACAGCCATGATGGCGCCAGTTCCATAGCCTGCCAGTACATAGTCAGCGATGTAGACGGGAATTTCTTCTCCGTTGGCTGGATTGGTGGCGGCGATGCCTTCAAGCTTTACCCCAGTCTTTTCTTTGGTGTCATCCAGGCGGTCCATTTCTTTTTTATTCAGTGCTTCCGCGATGTAGCTTTCGACGTCTGTCTGGTTGGTGACGTGCTCACGATTTTTAAGCACCAGTTCATGCTCTGGAGCAAGCACCATGTACGTAGCTCCAAAGAGCGTATCTGGCCTAGTGGTGAATACAGTCACCTCATCACCGGTAGAGAGCTTAAACGTGATTTCTGCGCCTTCTGAGCGCCCTATCCAGTTGCGCTGTGCCTCTTTAATGTGTTCCGGCCATTCAAGTGTGTCTAAGTCCTCCAGCATTCGGTCTGCGTAGGCACGAATATTGAGCACCCATTGACGCATTGGGCGTTTTTCCACCACTGAGTCACACCGTTCGCAGGTGCCGTCACTTTCTAGGTCTTCATTGGCTAAACCAGTCTGACAGCCTGGACACCAGTTAATTGGCTCATGACTCTCGTACGCTAGACCTTTCTTGAATAGTTGCAAAAAAATCCATTGCGTCCATTTATAAAATTCTGGGTCAGTAGTATTAATTTCTCGATTCCAGTCGTAGTCAAAGCCAAGTACTTCCAGTTGTTTTTTGAAATTGGCGACGTTCTTTTCAACCGCCGCTCGTGGATGTACTTTGTTTTTTATGGCGTAGTTTTCTGCCGGCAGTCCAAACGCATCCCAGCCCATTGGGTGGAGTACGTTGTGACCAGTCATGCGCTTGAAGCGAGAATAGATATCCGTTGCAATATATCCCTTTGGGTGACCGACATGTAATCCTTCACCAGAGGGATACGGGAACATATCGAGGATAAACGCTTTTGGTTTATCAGAATTTTCTGCTGTTGCGTAGAGGTTTTTTTCTTTCCAGTCTGATTGCCACTTCTCTTCAATGGCTTTGTGGTCAAAACGTCTATGCATAGCTAGTTTTATTAGTTATTAATGAGTTATCATTGTGCCACCACATTGAATTTTTGTAAAACAATGGCATTCTTACTGATAGCTGAAGCAGGAGGTTTCCAATGGCTATCACTGAAAATCTTAAGTTGTTCCTTGAAGAGCTCAGCGGAATCACGCTGGATGATGTGCTCCAGGTGTCTGATTCGTTGCGGGTGCGGGTGTATCTTGAAAGCATGAGTGCTCATGAAGGAAAAATTCGTCGTGAGTATTCACATGATGATTTGTTGCAAGCAACAAACATCCTCGTCAACCGCAAGTTGTCACAGTCAGCTCGCGAGATGATGGTGACCGAACTCTTGTTGGTTTTGGTGCTGATTGACCGCAGCCCCCTGGTGTCTTTTTTGTTTGAAGCTGAGTCTGGCGACAGAAAACAGTTTGAACAAGCACTGCACGCTAAGGCGCTGGCCTTGGTTGATGACCACCCAGTCTTTCCGCACAATTACTGGGTCAAACAGTTCCCTGGCACTGCTCTCGTTGCGTGACTGCGTGAACAATTTTAAAGCCCGGCTTCTTTCGAAGCCGGGCTTTCATATATATCCATGCACCATACACCAGGGGTCAGTGATAAGAATCACGTCTTGATACATGACAGTGGGACCAATCTCCAAGCAACTGCATTTGAGCTCCTCGTAAATCCACGTGTTGGAGTGGCACTGCGGACAGTCGTCTTGAGCGAAATGTTCATCAGCAATCACACCGCAGGTTGCACAGTAGTACTGAGCTACATCTTTCATTGTTCACCTCAAAGAGCTTTTGTGTGAGTATGAATCTAAATGCCGTTCTGTGCAACTTTTTACTTACTACCCTTGTTGTTTTGTATTTGACACTTCTTTAGCACAGTGACCATAAAACCTATTTCTTTGTATTTTTGAACTTATAGCAAGCATGAGGCAGAATAATGTGAGCAGTCTGTAGTCAGTTCGACTGTATAAAGCCACATCAATAAAATATGGTGTAATAACGACTGCTCCAAGTAATGATAAACAGAATGTTAGTGAGATATTCTTTTCGCTAAAGTAGCTGCTCAAGTATTCTTCACTGCCAATATACTTCATAATTAGAGGTTGTGTTATAAGTTTGTCTGGGAAAATACTTACGCTCTTTGTCGACGGTTTTAAGATTCTAAAATGATCAATAAAAATATTTATATTTTTATTGAAGTCCCAAATATGTATTATGTTAGCAATTATTTCAAGAATCAAAAACCCTAGGTATGAAAATATTTTACCAGCAACGTATCCTGCAATTATGAATACTAATATTCTTTCACCCCAAGTAATACTCAAAAGGTCAATAGAGTCGGCATAGTCGTTGTAAATTAGAATGAGTGATATGGAAATCACGCCAACAGAAGTCGAAGGTAATTCATGAGCGAATTTGCCTAATAAAATCGATGTATTCTCCATACGTTACTGTCGATACTCGTCATCGATCACTCGCTCAAAGCACCAGTAGCCGGCTTTGTAATCCCAATTGTAGTTACCAGGAAAGCCTGGTGCGATAGCAATTTTGTCTGACACTCTGCTAGCTGTTATTTGGTTAGAATCACGCAAAAAAGTAGCGCAAAGCTTGTAAGTTGTCTCTCCAGTTATTTTGTAACTGTAGTTGTCCCTTCCTTCGGGTGCTGTCGGGACAGAAAATTCTCCATAAAGAGCCTGCAGGTTTTCTGGTAATACATCATTCGCTAGCACATAATCTTCAATGCGCCATTGCATGTCTTGTAGGTCACCGACCATCTGTTGGTCGATTTTGTATTCGCGCACTTCACTTGGGGTCTGGATGCTGGTGAGCGAAGCAATTAGCGCTCCAATAATAATTCCGGTGGCAACCAAGGCATACGTAACCGATTGTTTTTCGTGTGTTATCCAGTAGCTTTTGGCATCAAGCAGATAGTAGTAGAATGCCATCCCGGTGACGATAAATACCGCGCTCGCTTTGAGGATAAATCGAGTGGTTAATTCTCCTCCCAGGAATCCTAGAATGATTGCCACTAAGTCACCCAAAAGTACTGCTCCACCTACCAGCAGTGAGAGGTAAATAAGCCACTTGGTGAGTGTGAGGTAGCTAGTGTCGTTACTCAGTCGCCGGTTTTTATTTACCTGACGAGTAAGAATGAGATAGGTGGGAAAGAATACGATAACCATCGCAAATCCCAAGCGAATATTAGAAGCAGCTTGTTCAATGCTCCACACATCTTCAATTGCATCGGGAAACTTGAGATTAATAAAACCAAAGATAAGGACAATAAAAAATGCAACTGAGAGATACAGGCTAGCGAGTGAGCCAAGTTGTAAGACAAAATGTTTAGCGGTGTGATTTTCCATATACGTATATAGTACTCCTCTCAATACAAAAAGAAACAGCCGGGCGCAATTACGCCCGGCTGGTGTTCACACAGTCACAATGAGTGCTGCGTGGTCTGAAGGAACTGAACGGTCGATACACAGTGTTGCTGGGAGACCGCTTGAAGTCAGAACAAAGTCGGCTTCTCTGTGTGGCTTCGTACTTGGGTAGTTCGGAGTCCGCGTATCTTTGCCGTCAGGCAGGTGCTCGTTCAACACCTGGGCGCCCGTTGAGCCAAAGAGTATGCTTTCACGAAGCATCTGCAAAGCTTTCAGTTCGCTTGTGTAGTTGAAATCTCCACCAAGAATCAAGTGGTTTCTGGCCGGCGCAGAAAATGGTTCCCTGAGCCTGCTGGCTAAGTGCTCCAAGATATTCTTGCTTTGCATGAACCGCTGGGGATTGTCGCTTTTGCCGAGTGGTGTCCACAGCCCGTGGGTGTGCGCCACCAAGAACTTTTTGCCATCCAGCACCAAAAATGCTGACTGTACAATCCGAGAAGCTGATTCTTTCCCATCCCATGGCTCCCCGTACTCTTTGTTGAGCAATGCGCTTGAGACTCCGTAGGCTCCAATGGTGCGCCTAATAAACATCGCAATCCCGTAGGGTGTGTCATGGTTCACATCTTCATCGTGCAACCCGCGAAAGCTTTCAGCGAAGTGCCCCTGGTGAGTGTTATTCAGCAAATCTTGCAAGAGTCGAAACTGTTTCAGCTCAATCGCCCCGACGCGATTCGTGGGCGCAGGAAATTGGTGAAGTGTTTGTGTTCCGGCATGGTTATGAACCTCACTCAAACAAAACACGTCAACGTACTGAGTGGCTTCCTGCATGAAATCAAAATAGCCAGGTACATTTCCTCCCCACGTGTTAAGGAACATTATTGTAGTCATTCTGCTCTCCTTGGTGTCTACAAATTTGTCCCTAAGGTAGCAAACTATTTTAGAAAGGAAAAGAAAGAGCCACGCACCAAGGGTGCGTGGCTCCGATATGTCTGCTCCGAGTTTAGGAAAACTCGAGCAATACAGGTGCGTGGTCTGAAGCTTTTACATGATTCAGCACATTAAAGCGATGTACCGCAACGTTCGGACTTACAAACGCATAGTCAGCATACAGTGACTCACCGGGCCAATCGTACTTCCGGTACTCAGTGGTGCGCGTATCAGTGATTCCAAACTCCTCAATCAGATTTCGGAACGGGCCGATGCTTTGCCGTTCGATATCTTTCAGCATTGCCAGAGCGTTCGTTTGGATGTCGAGGTTAAAATCACCACCGAATACAATTCTTTGTGCAGCATACTTCACGGCAATGCATTCGATGAGTTCAAGGAACTCTTCCGATTGCGCTTCCCGAGCTGGGTCGTTACCCTTGGTGTTCTCAGCAATCCAGATGCCGTGAAAATGTGCTACCAAGTATGTTACCTCGGCTTTTTTGTACACAATCCACTGCACCAAGCGTGGCCTGATACCTTCAATGTTCTCGCACAGCAAACTCTCGCCGGTTGCGATGACTGAGATGTTCCGGCGGTACAAAAGAGCACTGCCGAAGCCTACACCCTGGAAGACGTGGCCGTGCTTGTCGCACGTCCAGTCTGAACGACGCGATGAGCCATACATGTGCTCGTACTGTTCACCAAGTTCAGTATGGAGTTGCTTGTAGCCGTCAACATGTTGTGGGTTTTCCGCTGGGTTGTCGCCGTATATCAGTGCCGTGCCGATGTGTTCCAGCGCACAGCTCTCTACGTCGGTCACTTCAGTCAAGCACAGAATGTCTGTGGCTGGCGTCAGAGAGTGCAGGAATTTGTGAAGAGCGCCAGGATGGCGATGCCCCCAAATATTCCAAAAGAGCACTCGCGAAGCGTTGGGTCGAATGTTTTGCATGTATTTCCCCTGTAAATGAGCTATTTCGTGCCGCACAATACCACAAAAACGAAAATATTCAAGATATGATATACTTTCAGATATGAAAAAAGATGATTTGAAAAACGCTCCAAAAGTTTTTTGTGAAAGCGTGAATATTGGGTTTACCCCAGAATATTTTGTAGCTGGATTTACTTCAGGCAACCAAGGTACTATCTACTCCTTTACTCCTCAACACGCTAAGCGTTTGAAGCAGTATCTTGAGCACCAAATCAAAGAGTTCGAAGAGAAGCATGGAGAGATTAACGCCAAGTGGGACCCAAACATCGTTAGTCCAGTCCAGCGGGCAAATCCTCCTGGAGCAGGTTCATAGTTTTATCCGTACAGTAAAACGCCGATTGTCATTAGTGAGTGTATGACTAACCAAATAATTCCTGATAGTAATACTGGGAATTTTTTTGTTTTTAGTCCGTAAGCTATCCAAGCAAAATTTGCTATCACTCCAAACATCCATGTCCACATGAAAAAGTCCTCAGCAGACTTGGTGGTGAATACTTTTATTATTTGAGGAATGTTTGCGATTGGTTCAACTGAAACAAGAATAATAACCGTCCAATCAAATGTGTCGGTGTTGAATCTTTTATTGTTCATGCTATGAGTGCAAGAATTCAATTACGTCACCGTCTTGCACGATATACTCCTTCCCTTCAGTGCGAAGCTTTCCTTTTTCGCGCGCGACTGCTTTGGAGCCACAGGTTACCAAGTCATCAAATGTGACAACCTGAGCACGAATGTACTTGTCCTTAAAGTCAGTGTGAATCGCAGCTCCAGCTTCTGGTCCGGTACTGCCAATTTTCACAGTCCAGGCTCGAGTTTCTTTTTCACCAGTGGTGAAGTAACTCATCAGTCCAAGTCGGTTGTACGCTGCACGAATGAGTCCCTCTACCCCATTGCCTTGAGCACCATATTCTCGTCGAAACTCGTTCTTTTCCTCCTCATTCATATCCTTCAAGTCGTGTTCCATTCCCGCATCAACCAAGACATATTCAACACCAGTCTTCTCAAAGAATTCTACCAGTTCTACCCAACGGTCATCATTCTGTTCATCAAGATTAAAGGCATCTTGTTTTTTGTTGCAGACATAGAGAAAAGGTTTGAGGGTCAGTAGATGCAAGCCTTTAATGATTTTCTTCTCTTCATCGGTTATCTCGAGGGAGTTTGCTAACTGACCAGCTTCAAGATGTGTCAGTAGGCGTGTGAGTAGGTCTTTTTCTACTATCGCTGGCTTGTCTCCTCTCTTCACATCTCGCTCTACATTTCCAAGCCTTTTTGCTACTGTTTCTCCATCAGCCATGATGAGTTCGAGGTTAATGACCTCAATATCTCCCATTGGGTCAACTCCGCCACTTACGTGATGCACGTCACTATCTTCAAAAATTCGCACCACTTCCGCAATCATGTCGGTTTCTCGGATGTTTGCTAAGAACTTATTCCCAAGTCCTTCGCCGGCTGCTGCACCTTTCACCAAGCCTGCAATATCAACAAATTCAATAATAGCCGGCAGAATTTCTTCGGAGCCAGATATTTCTGACAAAGTGGCAAGTCGGCTGTCTGGGACAGCTACAACACCCACTGTTGGATCGATAGTACAGAATGGATAGTTTTCCATCGGTACTGAGTTTTTTGTTAAAGCATTAAAAAGCGTTGATTTTCCAACGTTTGGGAGACCTACAATTCCTACAGATAATGACATATGGAGCCAGCTTAGCAGATATTAAAAAAAGAAAAAGCTTTGCTCAGTGAGCAAAGCAAATGTGTGCGATGCCTCAAGGGCTCATTCCGATGGCTTTACGGACTCTTTCAGGGGGATGAAGAATCAGTGGCATCGCACAGAAAAAGTATACGTCAGGAGTTTTAGAACGGTAAGAATCCGCGCTGATACTCGCAGAATTCGATATCGTTGACTGATTTTCCAGTAATAGAAGCCAGCAGTCCCTTCGCTTCAGCTCGGCCTCCTAAGTAGTCAACCAAACCAACTTCCAAGGCTCGTGCGCCAGGCATAGTTGCGCCGTCGGCAATCTCCTCAACATCTTCAATCGACATGTCTCTGTATTCAGACACAATACTCACAAATTGGTCGTGCACAATCTCTAGGTCTGCTTGGAACTTTTCGCGTTCAGCGTCGGTAATTGGACGATTTGGACTTCCCGCATCTTTGTATTCGCCGGTAGTCAGTTGCACATAGGTAATCCCCTCTTCCTCGTTCTTCTTGGATTCTTCGAGGTAAGACATGGTTACGCCGATACTCCCTACGTTGGACATTGGTGAGGCAATAAGCACATCTGAAGCAGCTGCCACCATGTATCCACCAGATGCTCCAATATCACCAATCAGACCAACCACCGGTAATGAACTGCTCCGGAAGCGCTCTGCGATTCTTTGTGAAGCAACTGGAGTTCCGCCTGGTGAGTTGATTTCAATCAGCACCGCATCAATAGAATCTTCAGCTTCGGCTGCTGCCATAAAACTCTCAACCACTTCTGGAGTAATCACCATGTCAAACTCAGCGAGTCCATAGAAAGGAAGAATTGCTCCTTCGATTGGGAGAACGGCGATATTACAGGTGCCGTCACTAATATCTGATTCAACATCGTACAGTGCTCCAATAGAGACTATAACTACCACAATAGTAAGTACCACTACCGCTGCACGCATGATGACACCGGCAGTTTCACGTAAAAAAGATTTTTGCATATGGTCATCATACCATGAGCTATTTGCTTGCAAGAAAGCAAAAAATATTGAATAGTGCACAACAGGTTTTGTTCGTGAGGAAATAAAATGTCAGACATAAATAGACGATGGATGGAGTTCGCTCAGACGCTCGTCTCCGATAATCATCCCGGTGCGATGTTTCTCAGAAAGCACCTTAATGTTGTCCGCAGAACCGTTTCTGATTCTCCCAGAGGAGCTCTACTGCTTACCCCAGTAACGGAAGACGGTAAAGGTTGGAAAGCAGCCGCGGGAGTAACTGAGGCATGCGGTTGTCTCAAGGTCCACTTTTTCTATGTTCGTCCTGAATTTCGTAATACGACAGAGATAGAACAGCTATTTCGCAGAATCATTGCGGTCGCAAAAAGTAATCATTGCGCCTACGTGCTCGTTTTGTGTCCGCTCGTTGAAGGGGTTGAAAGCCTGCACGACTTCTTTAGTGCAATTTCGGAGTTTTATCTAGATGATGTGACTCCTGACGGAGACCGTATTCGTACCTATCGCGTGACGTTCGACACCTTTGCAAAGACAGTCTGATACTATGAGACGTGAAAACGCCGCCCAAATATATTAGGGCGGCGTTGTTTTCTTTAACAACCAACTTTGTACTCAGCGCGTTCGCGCTGGAGTCCAACGGAGGTTGTGTATGAGCTCATAGATGCACTGGCTTGCGCGCTAGTGGTTCCTACCGGACAGCTCGGACTAACCCGGTTCTGGTGTATCTGCATGAGAGCCGGAGCCAAACCAGGAATGTCACTTTCGACATATCCGCCTCGACCACCACATCCTGCAAGCAGGAACAGCAGACAGACAATTAGTGCACGCACTGCATTGTCTTTGTCGAGTCGGCAGACATCGTGTAGCCGTTGTTGCCATTTTGGTTGATGGCAGCAGCGCTGGACCCGCCAGCAATCTGCACCCGCACCGGACGTGTACCAGGTGGGCAGATATTGATTGCCATCGTATTGACGATGATGGCTTCAGCGGTGCCACGGAATTTTACCCCGTCAGCCATCGCCTGTTCGTGTGAACGACCACTGGGGCCATCACAGCCTGCCAAAAAAGCCAAAAGCAGCATCGGGATACCGAGTATTTTCATGTCACTCTCCTTGAGTGTGGGTGTTAAGTAGAGGAACTCTACGCTGTTTATATATTACAACAAAAAAGCGTAAAAGTCAATGCTATACACCAGCTTTTCCGTGCTTTTCAACCTCTTTAATCCACTTATTTCGGCAGATGTCAGTCACTCGCTCACATGGACCGTAGGTTGTTACTTTGGTTTTAATACCAGCAAATTCTAGAATTCCGTACTGAATTTCATTTGTATAGTCACCAAATTGCCACCAAGTCTTAAATGGACTGTGTGAGCCAGAGAGTACGTATACTCGAGCGGTCTTCCCTTTTAGGTGTTGCTCAATCTTCTTGGTTTGTTTATTGAAATTAAACGCAAATCCAGGGAGCCAAAATCGGTCAAATAATCCTTTCAGTAACGCTGGCATAGTTGTCCACCAGTTTGGGTACGCAATCACCCAGTGGTCGCATTCAGTAATCGCATCACGGAGCATAATTAAGTCTGGCTCTAGGTGCTGAATCTCCTTGTATCCTTTATGCAAAATTGGATCAAACTGCATGTCTCCAAGATTGAATCGTCGTACCTCATGTCCGGCGGCTTCAGCAGCTACTTGATAGTGATCAAGCACTCCGCCAGTGAATGTGTCAGCGTCTGGGTGTCCACACAGAATGACAATCTTTTTTGGTTGTTTCATATGTGAGTATTGTACGTCAAAGGGCGCAAGCTTTTGCGTGCGCCCTGTTGATTAGTCAGTGTACTTATCTTCGAATCGTACCGTTTGGGTTGAATTGACCGGCTGCTCCACCTCCCTGCATCTTCATAAGCATTTCTTTCATTTCTGGGCTCATGACAGCCATAATTTCCGCTTGGTACTTCGGCAACACCTTTTGGGCCGCTGCCATTTGATTATTTCCGTTGGCTTTGAGCTCAGCTTGCATTTCTTTGGCAATCTTTTCAAATAAGGCTGGGTCCTTTTCCAGCATTTCCATAATCATTTTCTTCTGGTCCTCAGGTACATTCTTCATTTGCGATTCGAGAAGTTTCTTCATCGCGAAGTTTTTCATTTTTCCAAACATATGCGCAAGATTGTACCATATGGTGCGTAGTAAGAAAGAATAGTCTGCAAAATATGGACAAAAAGCTATTTTTGTGGTACTTTCTGCCAGTTAATTAAGAATGTATTATTTTATGAACGTATTTGAAACATATAAGCCGTGGTTGGGCCGAAAGTCAGTCCGTGGAGCCATTGTGGTTGGGCTTATTATTGTTATTTCTCTATTCTTTCTCTTGAAAGGAGATAAAGATGCTGAGGTGGTGGCAGAGAAAGTGAATCCCCTAGTTACTCTCACTACTTCAAGTGAGTATCTTGGTGGTGAGTCACTCTCTTTAATTGGAAGCGTACGCGCTTTTACTGAAGCAGCAGTTACTACCGAACGAGCTGGTCGAGTAGTAAGTGTGAATGTGTCCCTTGGCCAAACAGTTCAAGCTGGTCAAATTCTTGCGACCCTCGAGAACGCTTCAGAACGAGCCTCAGTCCTGCAAGCAGAAGGAGCTTATGACGCAGCAGTTGCCGCTTCAGCACAAAGTGGAATTGGAGTAGAAGAAGCAAAGGTGGCAGAATTAAATGCCAAGAACAATGCAGTAAATACCTTTAAGTCTACCTACAACACCATTAATGGTGTAATTCTCAATAATATTGATGCTTTCTTCGCTAATTCCCAGAGCAGTATTCCAGGTCTAAGGATTGACGGAAAAGGTTACACTGACGTACTGAATGCCGAACGAGTATCTTTCCAAACACTTCTCCCAGCTTGGGAGACGCGTGTGAACACCATCACAACCAATTCTGACCTTGAGGCTGAACTTGCCTACGCAAAGCAAAACGTACAAAAGACTATTTCTTTTGTCGACACATTCTTAACTGTTCTCTCACTTCAATCAAACTCAAGTCGATACACTGACGCTGAGTTACAAAATTTCCGAACTTCTTTTACGAGTCTACGTAGTTCGCTGTTGGCCACTCAGTCATCAATTGATTCAGCTCTTACTGGAATGAGCTCTGCTCAAGAAACCATCAAGCGAGCTGAACTGACAGCTAGTGGCGGCACTTCTTCTGCTGCCGATGCACAAATTAAACAAGCGCTTGGTTCATTACGAGCCGCACAAGCAAACTTAGCAAAAACCATTCTTCGCACTCCAATTTCGGGAACCGTGAATTCAATCTCACTACGGACTGGCGACTTTGTGAACTCATTTGCTCAAATTGCTGAAGTTGCTAACAACAACGCACTGGAGGTTGTGACATATGTAAGTGATAGCGAAATCGAACTTCTATCAGTTGGCGATACTGTTATCATTGAAAATGAATACGAAGGAACAATTACACAAATCGCTCCTGCTGTAGATTCAGCGCCCGGCAAGCGAGCGGGGCGCGTCGCTACGGCGCAGCGGGAGAGGAAGGGGG
>CAYGOP010000008.1:13153-28144 GCA_964351645.1 uncultured Candidatus Saccharibacteria bacterium
GCTGTAGATTCAGCAACCCGAAAGACAGAGGTACGAATCGCTACCGAAAATACGGAGATAAAAAATGGCGACACCGTAACGATTTCAAAAGAAATTCAAACTACTCAGTCTTCTAGTGTCATCATCCCTCTTACCGCAGTTAAGTTTGAAATTCAAGATGGATTTATATTTACTGTTGAAGACAGCAAGCTAGTGCAGAAACCAGTGGTGCTTGGTACCGTGCGTGGAAGCTCAGTAGAAATTCTTGAAGGACTCTCTGCTACTGACACATTTGTATTAGACAGTCGAGGACTCTTACCAGGGAACGAAGTAACAGTTTCTGAATAATATGTGGGAGTTTTTTATCAAAAATAATAAGTTTGCGTACCTATTCTTGGTAGCACTTATTGGTATCGGGAGCTATAGCTTAATTGCTATTCCGAAAGAATCAGCGCCGGAAGTCATTATTCCTGTTGGCGTTGTTTCAACTGCCTACCCAGGTGCTCCTGCGGCTGATGTTGAGTCACTGGTGACCAACGAAATTGAACGAGGACTCGCGAGTCTTGAGAATGTAAAAGATATTACCTCCACTTCACGCGAGGGCTTCTCAAGTGTGGTAGTAGAGTTTGAGGCTGATGCCGACCTCGATTCATCAATCCAAGACCTAAAAGACAAGGTAGATGTCATTAAAAATGACTTGCCGGGAGAAGCCAATGACCCGAATGTATCCGAAGTAAACTTTGTTGACCAACCAATTGTTACCATCGCTCTTTCAGCAGATATTACGGACTTCGCATTTACTGAACTTGCTACCGATATTGAGAACGAAATCGAAACCGTAAGTGGTGTATCTCGAGTAGAAATAAATGGAGTACGCGACCGTGAAGTAACAGTGATTGTCGATCAAACCGCCCTGCAACGCTATGATGTTTCATTAAATGATATTACCAACGCACTTCGGAATGCCAACCAAACATTTCCTATCGGACAGATTGTAAACAACGGAACTGCCTACAATATTGCGTTTGAAGGTGACATCACTGATAGTTCTCAAATCAAAAACATTGGTATTGCTACCCGAGGTGGACAGCCAGTGTATGTTCGTGATGTAGCGATTATTGAAGACGGGTTAGCGCCAGCGAGTTCACTATCACGATTAAGTGTTGACGGCGCTCCATCACAGAACTCAATCTCACTTGATGTATACAAGCAATCAGGAGGTGACATTACCCGTATTGCAGGAGAAGTGAATGCGCGAGTAGACGAACTCACACAACCAGGACAGCTCCTAGATGGAATCACTACCAAAACAGTCCTCGATTCTGGAGAAGATATCTTAAGTGACCTCATTCAGCTTTCAACCTCTGGTTTGCAGACAGTTGTACTCGTAGTACTGCTCTTGATTATCGCCATTGGGTGGCGTGAAGGGCTACTCGCTGGAGCAGCCATTCCTCTTTCATTCTTGTTTGGATTTATTGGTCTGTACCTCTCTGGGAACACCATTAACTTCTTAAGTCTCTTTTCTCTCATTCTCGGAATCGGAATCTTGGTTGACTCGGCTATTGTGATGATTGAAGGAATAAACCGGAAGATGAAAGACAATCCTGATATCGATAAGCAGCAAGCAGCGGTTGAGACAATTCGCGAATTTTCTAGTCCGCTTATTTCAGGAACGCTGACGACGGTCGCTATGTTTGTTGGACTCTTTATCGTTTCTGGCGTGATTGGGCAGTTTATCGCCAGTATCCCATTCACCCTTATCTTCTTACTCTTTGCGTCACTCTTTGTAGCTTTGGCTATCTTGCCTCTCTTGGCCGCTGGCTTCCTAAAGCGACGCAGTAACACCAAGTTTGAACAAAAGCAGGTTGAGTATGCTCATCGCTTTGAGACATGGTACAAGGGTAAAATTGCTCCAATTCTCGATGATAGAGAGAAGCAGTTTAAGTTTCTCTCACTTATCTTTGCTGGACTAGTATTCTCCATCTCACTCCCAATCAATATGTTTGCGGGAATTATCGCCGCACCATTGGTGTACGTGATTTCTTACAAGTTCTTATCTTGGGAAGCAAAAACCTTCTGGATGAAAGTAAGTAAATTCTTCGGAAAGTGGGTGTCAATAATTGCCGTGATTGGTATTTCCTTTGCCGTGGTCGGAACTATCTTCCCGTCGTACAGTCCAGTCAAAGTTACCTTCTTTGAGTCTGGAGATGTAGATTTCGTCATTATTGAAATCGAAAACCCAGAAGGAACCACGAAAGAAGTAACCGACATTGATGTGCGTCGAGTTGAGGAAGTCCTATACGATGAACCAGAAATCGATTCATTTACCGTTACTGTGGGAAGTGGAAGTCAGTTTGGTTCTGGTGGTTCTGGTGAAAAGTTTGCCAACATCTTCATTAACCTAAGCGACGACAGGGACCGAACTAGTACCGAAATCGTGGAAGATTTGCGGGCCCAAGTAGCTGGCTTCAATGATATGAAAGTAACGGTTAACCAACCAACTGATGGCCCTCCAACCGGTGCCGCGATTATTGTGAAATTCCTTGGTGATGACCTAAATGAAATCACTTCGCTCGCAAATCAATCTGCCACCATCTTCCGCTCACTTGAAAACACCGTAAACGTTGAGACGAGTACTAATAACAACAGTACAGAATTCGTCATGGAGCTCGATAGAGCAAAGACAGCAGCACTGGGCCTTAGTCCATTCACTGTCTCACAAATTGCTCGAACTGCTGTTTTTGGAACTGATGCGACTTCACTGACAACCCTAAAAGATGATATTGATGTAGTTGTACGCTTGAACGTAAGCAACTCAGCTGAGGCAACTACCGACAATGCCAATGTCACTACTATCAACGCAGTAGAACAAATTCTGATTCCAACTCAAAGTGGCCCAGTTCCTCTCTCAGATTTGGTCACTATTTCTCTGCGTGAATCTAGCTCGGTCATTAATCATGAAGACGGAAAGCGAGTGGTAACGGTTACTGCTGATGTTTCAGCTGAAGGAAACGCTCGAGAGATTCAAGCACACGCAAATGAGTGCATTAACGCTGAACTTGATATTCCGTCGGATGTAGAAATTAGTACCGGAGGTGGAGAAACAGACGAGTCGAACCAAGCCTTTATTGAAATGGGTCTGGCGCTGGTGGTTGGTATTGTATTGATGATTGGTGTCCTGACACTACAATTCAATTCATACCTACACACTCGATACGTCCTTACTATTCTGCCGTACTCACTGATTGGAATTATGGTGGGACTTGCTCTGACGCAAAACCCACTCTCCTTCCCTTCTATGATGGGCTTCATCGCCCTCTCGGGAATTGTAGTGAACAACTCAATTCTCTTGATAGACATGATGAATCAGATGCGCAAGCAAAACCCTACTCGAAGTATCCGTGACATTGTCCTAGATAGTGCCGGCAGTCGTTTGCGACCAATTCTGCTCACTACAGCAACGACTGTTATCGGTATGATTCCACTGACATACGCTGGGGACCTGTGGGCACCGCTCGCTTACGCAGTGATGTTTGGACTCATCTTCTCAGTCGTGATTACCCTGGTGTTGATTCCAATCATCTATCTCCAGAACCCTGGAACAGTGAATAAGTAGAATCAAAAAACCTCCCCATCGGGAGGTTTTTTGTTATTGAGCTTTCTCCGTTCGTTTTGCTTTTTGGATGGCCATGATGCCGTTGACGATTCCTACTGCCAGTACAATCCAGGTGAGGTACCCGAGCATAAATTGCATAAAGGTAAAATTGTCCGCTCCTTGCAGTTGGATTGCGAGCAGTCCACCAAGGGTGTACCAGCTTCCCGCCTGAATCGCTGGGCCGTAGGTGCTGGGCATTAAGTGGGCAGTCATGAGCATAGCGTTTAGGTACAGCACAAACAAGGCGAACAATTGCCCGTACGTAAAGGCTGATAACCCAGCCAAACCAACAGCGCTGTAATCTACTGCTACCAATAGCATGGTTGAGGCTAAGATGAGTCCCATCGCTACGCGCAACACAACATACACAATCCCCATCATGCGACGTTCGGTCGCGTCGATGGTTCCGTCGGCAATAGCAGCGAAGAAATTAATAATTGCTAAGGTGGAAGAGCCTACTCCTAAAGAGATGGATAGTGATTGCACAATAGCAACAATGGTGAGGAACATAGTCATATGCAAATCATACCAGAGAGCTAGACCAAAAATATACAGAGTTGTGAATTTACAGCCTGCAAATTTAGTTTATGCTGGTAGGAATGAAACAATACAAACACCTCTTTTTTGACATGGATCAGACAGTGGCCCCAGCGCGTCAGCCAATTTTGCCAGACATGTATGAACTGCTCGCGGGTCTTCCGCACGATATTATTATCGTCTCTGGCCAGGAAGTGGCCAAAATTGACTGGCAGAGTAACAAACTCCCCGCCTACACACTTGGACAAAACGGGAATCATGCAACTGATGTTGAAAATACTGAACTCTGGAACATTCCGCTCGATGAGGCGCACCGGGCAGAAATCATGAGTCATATCGACGCTATTGTGAACCTACTTGACCATGACCTGAATCATGACTGGAATCCAATCGAAGACCGTGG
The DNA here is from genome assembly GCA_964351645.1 of uncultured Candidatus Saccharibacteria bacterium. Classification (GTDB taxonomy): domain Bacteria; phylum Patescibacteriota; class Minisyncoccia; order Phycocordibacterales; family UBA918; genus OLB19. The sequence continues at coordinate 17,728 of CAYGOP010000008.1, forward strand.
AGCACAAATTACCTTTAGTCCCATTGGGAACACTGCACCAGTGGAAGAAAAAATGAAGTACGACCCAGACCGAAAAAAACGAGAGTTTTTGATGGCACAAGTGCCGTTTGATTCACAAGAGTTGGTAGTAAAAATTGGTGGTTCAACCAGCCTAGACTATATTCACAAAGACCGACACAAAGGAACAAACGTACAAAAGTTGATTGACCTCAAGGGCTGGAATAAAGATGACTGCGTGTATTTTGGTGACGGACTTTTTCCTGGTGGAAATGATGAGGCGGTTATTGGTGTAATTGAAACAGTAGCTGTAGATGACCACCTCGATACCTATCGAAAACTAAAAGAGTTACTTTCCTAAAGAAACGAAAGTGCAATTAAGAAATAGATACACAAACTAGATACATCTCGTATCACTGTGGCCATTGGCCCCGTTGCTACCGCTGGGTCGTACCCGGCTCTATGAAACGTCCATGGCAAAAGAATGGCGACAATCACACTAAAGTACACAGTGGCCAATACCGCACTCGCTAAGATGATTGGCACTGTTAAAGCACCAAGCCATACGTACGATAATCCGCCAATAGCTGAGGCTAGAGTGATTCCAACGGCAGTTGCGATAAGGAGTTCTCTGGCCAATGTTCGCGATAGTGTAATTTTTTTGCTAGCGGTTAATGAGCGGACGAACACCATCTGCGTTTGTGAGCCGACCGCGTCTGCGATATATACAATCGCTGGAATAAACGCAGCTAAAGCTACTTCAGCAACAATTGCCTCAGAAAAGTGCTCTACCACCCACGCTGCGACAATACCTCCACCTAAGCCTAAAATAAGCCACGGAATCCGACTGACATAGTGTTGCAGTAGTGAATACTCGGCTAGCCTTTCACTAGCGGTAAAGTTTACTCCCGCATATTTAAGAATATCCTCCGTGTGTTCATCACGCAGAATTTGCAAAATCATGTCAGCTGGCACAACTCCAACAAAATCATTGGTATTTGTAAGAACCGGCACTGCCTTAATATTTTGGGCCAAAGCCAGATGAGCAACATTTTCTTGGTCTGAGTTGGCATGCACAAAAGCAATATCAGTGGTCATCACCGAACGCAAAGTTGCATTTCCTGCCTCGCTAAACAATTCATGGAGCGAAACAACACCAACTAGCTTTTCACTTTCAAGTACATAGATGTAATCAATGGTTTCGTATTCATTAGAAAAAGACTGCACTTGAGTCAATACTTCGTTGATAGTTGTATCAGGCGTACTGGTAGGGACAGCAGTAGTTGCTAGTGCACGCGCTGTTTCTGGAGTTGGTTCGTTCATCTGTAAATTAAAGCATACTCGCTTAGGAGAAATGGTTATTGTCCGCTTGCCGTACGGAATCGACCAGCTTCAGCCCAAGTATCTTCTTCTTTTGGATAATTGTGCCAAATCCGTGCGCTCCAGGTATCAACCATGTGACAAAAGGCCGCGAGCTTATTTTGCGCACGGCTGGTACTGCTATAGCCTTTGTATTCCCCTTCCACATACTTCATCGCGTTTTGTTGCGCATCATCGAGAACAATTCCGTATTCTTCCAGCTTCGCATTCCGAAAATGTTCAAAGTCTTCTTTAGTGGTACACCCTTCCCGGTTTTGGACGGTTCCATCTGGCAATACTTCAATGCGCCATGGCTTCTCAATGTCATGCAAGAAAAATACCAACAGTGCATCTGATTCAGTGAAAGGTAGTTGCCTGCCAAACGAACTCATGAATTCGTATAAATACACGCACAAGTTCATGCCGTCGGTGACGTGGTCGATATATCCACCTGCCCATGTTTGATGATTGTAGGTTGAACCTTGAGCGGTTTCAAATAACTGACGATTCTCTTCTAATATCTTTTGACATATCTCACCATTCTCTCCCTCAATTCGGTGAACGAGTTCGTCAATTGTGAAATAGGTTTTTTTCATGTGGACTGTACAGGAGTCGAACCTGCGACCTCTTCCATGCCATGGAAGCGCTCTACCAGCTGAGCTAACAGCCCATCAGGGCTACGAATGAATTTCGCGTCAAAATTGTACCATGTGGTTTTTTTGAGAAAAGTCTTGTGTATTTGGTATACAATGACCTAATGATGGAAAAACTAAAAGCAAAATTAACCAAACGAAATTTCTTCCTCATCCTGCTCTTTTTGTTGTTCTGTGTGGCAGTGTATTTTATCTTCTTCAGCAGTCTTACCTTCAGCCCAGTGACGGAAAAACGTCTGATGGAGCAGCTCGAGGAAACTAAGAAATCTTATCAGTTGGCTCTGTTTCAGTCTGATGGGTGCTCTGGTGGTGTCTCTAAAAATTGGACAGCTGGCATAGAGCAGTTCTCTAAGCTTTCTGATGGCTTTGCAGTTAAATATGATGACGCAGAATCTATTCCGTTTGAGGCTGCTTGTATCGAGCATGACCGAGCCTATCATTCAGGCATTGGTGGCTACGCTGGGCGTTTAAAAGCTGATAACGAACTCCGCCAGGCTATTCTCACCTATGCCATTGAGCAGTACCCAGAAATCCAAAGCCGCACCGGTCTAAATACTCCTGAACAAGCCATATATTTGTATGAAATCATCGCCGAAGCAGTCTACCGCGGAGTACGTCTTGGTGGAGCACCTTGCACTGAAGAAACCTATGCCTGGGGCTATGGGTACAATCGAGGAAGTTGTGTTGAGGAATAAAGAGCAAATGAATCAACACTCATCTTTCAATAAAAATAACAACGCTCACAATCTTTCCTTGACAAAGATATGTCTATCAGTTTATTAAATATGAAGCTTGTACATTCCGTATGAGCGCATCAATAGGAGGCGTCATGCAGAAGCTTTTTGACCCCAATTCGTTCAATCCGAACGTTCTGGCTGATAGCCTGGAGAGTGAAATTCAGCGACAGTTCGAACAATCACTTCTGCCAGTCAATCTGGTCACCAAAATCATCTACGAACCGGAGCGTTCAGCAGAGCTGGTTATAACTGACCGGCATATTCCGCAAGAACACCCCTTTGTCTGGGGCTTCACTGACTTCGCACCCTTTTACATGAGACTCCATGTCTATCTTCGTCACTGGGTGGAGAAAATCAAAGCTGATATTCATGAAGTCAGAATTCAAAGCGATCAGTTTGACGAGGTTGTCGTCGCTAAGGCTGGTATTGAAGATTGGATGCACAATGGCGGCCCTCTCTTGATGCACTAATCGGAACAAGTTCTGTTGTATGAAGAAGCCCTGCACACACGTGCGGGGCTAACTTTTTTGTTTCAGCGCCTCAATGCGCTAGACCGAATTCTTTGCTTTATCAAAGTGGACAAAGAGTCGACCGTGATTCTTTGCGTCTACTTCTACTCGTTTATATAGTGGCTTAATATCATTTCTGTAATAAATCTAGTTACCCATGCTAATAAACCTACTAATTTACTGGTTATTCTCGGCAGCTCTCAGAATACTATCTGGCTTTAGTTAGTATTGATTTCAAACTCCGAAGGACCGACCTTCGGAGAAATTTTTTCATTTTGTTAATTCGCCTTAGATTTCTTGTTTTATCAAATCCCAAGAATCCGCCACGGAAACTGGTAGCTTCATACTTGTTTCAAATCTAGTGTTATGTTCTACAAAAATCTTTGCAACATCATCTACATTTAGGTCAGCTTTTTTCATTATCGTTTGGATATACTTAATCACGCCAGGAGCAATAAAAGCGTTACCATCAGAAGGGTTAAATGACTTGCCTCCACTGTATCCTGAAGTGTTGTTTGGACCATTTGTGTCAAGATAACAAACTTCTAGATACATCTTTAAAGCAGGAATTAATTTAGACTCTCTCTTTAGAATAGTACCCATTTCTAGCTTTGCATTACGGTACAAACCCCAATCCCTATTTTTCATGTGGGTAAGTAATTCCTCATTTAGCAAACTCCATTTCACATCATTATCTGATGGTGTCTGACCTCCAAATTTTTGCTTCAGTTTAGCTGTGCGATTTGCAATACGCTTCTTTTCAGCCAAGTATTCTGCATGTGTACCATTATGAATACTCCAGGCCTCGTCAATCTTCTCGGCCTCATCTTCTGTTACTACCTCTCTAATATTTTTTGGTGACGTTCTGACATACATAAAGTTCTCACACGAAGGGCATTTAGTTTTGCTTCCTGGTACTTTCTTCAGCTCAAACTGACAATAAGGACACACGGCCTTACGTAAATCGTGATATTCAGGTAAATCAGGACGCCAGGAAGCGGATGCGTCAACTTCTGTCGATACAGTAATTTTAACGTCGTTATTTACCCTACCTTTTAAAAAATCGAAAATACCCATAGGACTTTTACTTACGTGTTTATGTAACAAACATATCTTGATATCGCTTCTGTGACAAATCTAGATACTCCTTCTCCTTATCAATCCCAATAAATTTTCTTCCATGCTTCACTGCGGCGAGTCCAGTAGTAGAACTGCCAGTAAATGGGTCGAGAATCACCATTCCTTTGTCAGTGCTGGCTCGAATTACTCTTTCTAGTAAATCTAAGGGTTTTTGAGCCGGATGCTTTCCAAACTTCTTCTCAGAAGGTTTTGGAGTTCCGATAGACCACACTGATCTCATTTGTTTATTTGGCACCTTAATAAAATCATTTCCCCAATCTCCTTCACGCATGTCGTCGTAATTAAATGTATGCTTCGCCTTCTTTTCTTTACGTACCCAAAGAAGTGTTTCGTGACTAGCAGTAAAGAATCTACAACTTAAATTTGGAGCTGCATTTGGTTTATACCAAGAAATATCATTCAGTATGTGATATCCAAGGGACTGAATAGCATGTCCACATTGGTAAATAGAATGATACGTACCACTCACCCACAAAGTTCCTCCAGGCTTAAGCACTCTTCTGCATGCCCCTAGCCAAGCTAAGTGAAACTCATAGTCTTTTTCAAAACCTTGGCTTATGTCCCAGTCACCTTTATTTACCGAAACCATCTTCCCTGCCTGGTTTGAAAAACCACCATTAGAAAGGTTGTAGGGCGGGTCGGCAAATACCATATCGATTGAGTCGTCTGCTAGTTGCTCGATTATCTCAAAAAGGTCGTTATGATACAAAACAAAATCTTTTTCTCTGAAATATGGCTGGTGTTTTACTGAAGAAAGAACCTTGGCTGACATTTATTAATTATAACAACTAGCGGAATAAAACTATGCTGGTAATCCGATTTTCACTAAAGGCAGAACATTGAAATAGTGATGGCACCCAACTTCGTCTATATATTCTATTACATCTTTGTATTCTGGCTTTTTAAACCAATCATTTAGTATATAAATATATTCAACTTCATACCCTGTTCCTGACATTAGCTTAATATACTGTTTCTTTTTAAAATCACAGGTTTGTAATTTCTCATCCACTGAACCTGCTACATTTTGAAACTTCATTTCAATAATATAAAGTGTTTTATCTTTATGGTTCAACAAGGCTTCATCTGGCAAGAGTTTTTTAGAGATTCTTGTTTTGTAGTCAACTCCTGAATTTTTTAAAAAAATATATAAATCATTTTTTTTTAGGGACTCAGCTACATTCTCTCCGTCATAAAAAACAGTCTTTCCTTTCACGTCATAGCCTGAAACTTTCGCCAAGATATTCAAAATATCAACCCTTTCTTCAAATGCTAATCCTGACTGTGTATTTGAACCACCAATTCCTCCTTTTATCATAAACTCATTCTACTTTAGACCAAATTGATAAGGCAGCTGATATATACCTCTCAGCATTTTCATTGATTGAATTTAGATCCCACAATTCTTTTTCCTTAACAAAAGTAACCATGTTTATTTCGCTTGCATCATAGGCATTCTTTTTTTCGGAAAAAATACTATTTTTAATAGTTGTATTAATTTTTTCTGAAAGTAAAATCATATTTCCTATTTTGTTTAGATTACTTGCATGGAACTCTTTAGAATATAGCGAATCGGCAGTTAACCATTTAGTGCAATTCTTAGGCATTATATGCTCAAGGTGCACCGCTTCAAAAACAATGTCTTTTTCTTCTGTAGAAATTGTTCTTTCGAATTCCCAAAGTATATATCTTGGAATCTTTGTAGATTTAAAGCTTTTATTGTGAAATTTCTTAGAAAACTCAACATCATCAATCCAGAGAGTGTTAATTTTTTCAAAGATATTCTCTACTGTAATAGATGCCGTGTTTTTAAGTGTGTAAGCTAATTCGCTATATAAAGATTCTAGTTTATTTGGATTTGCTCCTGCAATGATGCTGTATCTGAAGGTGAAATTAGTGATATGTTTAACAACTTTATTAAAATCATCAATTTCAAACTTGCTGTAAGCAATCATTAGTACAGAAAGAGCTTGTGTAACACCTAGCATATTAAACTTAGTAAGTGAGGCACTCAAGTCACTTTCCTCTACCCAATCTTCTGGACTAGTTACTTTTTTATATATATTAGACATTTCAAGAAAAAACTCAGAAGAGGTTTTGCTTGAACTCAATTCCGTGAATTCTGTAACTCTCTCATATAAATCTTTTTTCTCAGAAACAGCAAGTGAACTGTATCTGAAAAATTTTTCAATATTATCTAACCCGACGTTACTTTCAATATCATTCCAATTTTTTTCAACATCTTCAAATAGATTTTGAGACTCAGCTTTTGATAAAAGATAGTTTCTAATCAGGTCTGCCTTAGTTAAGTCCACTCCTCTGTTATTAAGAACTTCAAACAGCTTCGAGGCTTGCGTCGAATTTGGTACAGATATTTCCAATACAAACACCCTTTGTTTGACACTCTTTAGATAACCAGCAATTCTTTGTTTTTCTAGATGCTCATCAACCTCTGATTCCTCACGCAGTTTATCAACGAAGAAGCGCAGAACTTTAAGAAGTCTTTTGTTAGAAACAGTTTCTGGTTCTAGGATATTAATATCTGCAAATGACTTTGCTTTCAGAAGTTGACCATAGAAGTCATTATTGTTTCTGCCCAATGTCATTATTTGATATTCCTCCTCGTCATCTTCCTCTGTATCAGTCAGAAACTTATCAATTTTTTTGTCTGGATATGATGAAGAGTCTGGCAAATTTTCTTTAGCAAGTATATAAAGCGCTTTAAAAAATAGTGATATTACAGTCAGTCTCTGTTGCCCATCTATAACATTCATGTGCCCGTTCTCATGACTAAGTACTATCGTACCCATAAAGTAGTCGTCGCTAGTACCCGTGCTGAAGATATCGCTCCAAAATTTTTCTACATTACTCTCACTCCATGCAAACGCTCTTTGGTATTTAGGTATATGATATTTTCTACCGTTTGAAAATAAGGCTGCAGCCGTCTGCTTCTTCTCGTCTATGTCTCCTATGTTCATTGTGAATTTAATAATTTGTAACTAAAACTTCAAATACTTTACCCCTCTTGCCACCACTAGAATTAATTGCTCGACCAGCCTTTACCTTATGTATTGTTATACCGTCTTTTTTCAGTGGTTCAAATAGACCATTGATAAAAGACGTGTCGGAGTTTGAAAGGGCTACTTTACAGCCTCGTTTGTGCAGAGTTAGAAAAGCATCACGCAATTCTTCCTGCTGTTGCTCCAAAAAAGCATCATTGGTATAGGTGGTAAAAGAAGCTGTCTTGCTCACCGGGTGATATGGAGGGTCAAAGTAGATGAAGTCACCAGCTTTTGCTTTGTCGAGCACCTTTTCATAGCCTTGCTTTTTGATAGTCACGTTCTTGAGAATTGCCGCAACACTTCGGAGGTTCGTTTCATCGCAAATCTGAGGATTACTGTAGCGACCAAAAGGTACATTGAAATGTCCGCTTTTATTTACACGATACATCCCGTTAAAGCATGTTCGATTGAGGTAGATGAAACGAGCTGCTGTTTCAAGGTCTGACAGGTCTTTCTCCTTAGGTAGCGCTCTGATTTCAAGAAAACGTTCTTTGTCGTAGATGTAATAGTCGCTTGTGAGTAGTTTTATAAGTGATTCAACGTCATTCTTAATAGTGTTATAGGTGACAACAAGCTCAGTATTGAAATCAGATAAAACAGCTTTTTTGGGTAGAAGCTCAAAGAATACTGCTCCACCACCAACAAATGGCTCGTAGTAAGTATGCTTGTTTGCATCAAAGCCTGGCGGAGTAAGTACACCAAGCTCTCTAAACTGCTTTATGAGCTGTCTCTTGCCTCCGACCCATTTCACAAACGGCTTTGGTGTTGGTGCGGATACACTTGAAATTCTTGGCTTAGTCGCAACAGAGGTGTTCATTTTGATATTATACCAAATAATTAAAGGTTACTGGGAAATGTGTTTCTCGATTACGCTCCACTGTTGGAAAGGGGTTATGATAAAACATCTCTTGTTATCTCAATCAACTGCTGTGGGTTGTGGCGTAAATCTACTTCAATCACTTGTTGAGCATCTGTGCCATGCTCAATTTTTTCCCACTCAAAGGCTGAGATATCATTATCAAACCAGATAAAGTTTTGTGACCAGTCGATGCCTTGTGTCTTTTGGGTATCCCAAACAGTTGGCTGAATACGGTCTATATCAGCGTGGAGCTCAGGTGGCAGAAATTGCTTCATGGTTTCTCTTGGTTTCTCTGGGTTCCCATCTCGGCAGTGGGTTGTGAGCCAGTAGGTTGTGTGGGGTCGCAAAGCAATAATAAATGCCTCAAGTCCAGCCGCTGCTTTGGGCTGAGCGAAGTTTTCATGAATCATAGTGCCGTCTATGTCGAGGTAGATGTTCATAGCTGATATCTATTTTAATGAGTTAACTTAAATCCAATATAAATACCGATAATTGCCCCTATTCCGCTGAAAATGATGGATGAGAAGGAGAGGTAGCCAGCGCCCCACAGAAGCGGTATATAGCCACCGAGTGTACCTCCAAGAAACATAAGAAGAGTAATTACTCGTTTTGATTGCATGTGTCTACAGTATAGCGCCAAATCCCCCATCTAAAACCAGGCTCAGCACATACACCAAAGCCAGGTTTTGGATGATAAGGAGAGGAATCCCGATTTGGAAGTACCAGGTTTTGGTTTTGTGGCGGAAGAGTTGCATACCGACAAAGACACCAACACTCCCGAAAGCAGTTGCTAGGAAGAAAATCAGCCCTTCTGGGGTGCGTCGCTTACCGTTGCCGCGCATCGACTTGCGTTTGTCGCTCGCCATCAAGAAGAACGCAAAGAGATTTATGGCAGCAAAGATACCAATGAGGATTTCCTGGGCGTACATAGCATTAGAGTAACATTACTCTAGCGACGAAAGCGGGATAGCGATGAGCAGGTCATCATTTTCGCCAGCTTGTCCGCGACCATCTTGGTTACTCGTGGTGATATACAAGACATCATCAAAGATTCTCGCGGCTCGAAGGCGATCATATTCTTCAGTATAAAAGGCTTCAAGACTGACAGAATCTCTATCTGGTTGGATAGTAGCTTGGTACAGACGCTGTCCTCGCAGTCCGGCGAAGTAGAAAGTGTCGCCATCTGAGGCCAGGCTGGCTGGAGCCCAGGTGTCGTTTGCTCCTGAGTGGGCTACTGGCCCGGTTGTGCCAGGTAATGCCTCATCACCCTGACTCTCTGGCCAGCCGTAGTTGGCTCCGGCGATGATTTTGTTGAGTTCGTCGAAGCCACTTTGTATACCAGACCGGCCGTGTTCGGTTGACCAGAGTTGGTTTTGGGTATCCCAGGCTAAGCCCTGTGGATTTCGGTGTCCGCTAGAATATACCGCTGAATTGAATGGATTATCTGCTGGTACTGCGCCAGTATCAGTCAGGCGGAGGATTTTTCCGGCCAGCGAGTCGGTGTTTTGAGCCAACTCAGGTATGCCAGCGTCGCCAGTAGCGATATACAGTAGTCCGTCTGGACCAAAGGATAGTGCACCACCATCGTGGTAGGTAGCTCCTTGGAGTTTATCAATAATAATGGTTTCCTCGGAGAGCGAGTGATTGTCGCTGTACACAAATCGCACTACTTCGTTTTCTCTGGCGCCGTCGGTTGATACGGTACGGTAGAGATAAAGCCAATTGTTTTCAGTGAAGTTTGGATGCAAAGCTATTCCCATTAATCCCCCTTCACCGACTGGTGAAACTTTTGGTACTTCGAGTCTGAGAATTTCTCCAGTATCAGAAATACGAAGGAGGTCGCCCGTTCGTTCGGTAACGAGTAGGTCTCCAGAAGGAAGCTTGGCTACATCCCAGGGTACCGAGAGGTTGCGAGCGATGATTTGTGTTTCTTGTGGTTGTGCTACTGCAGTGGTGGGGATCGAAGATTCAGTCGGAGCAAAGGCATAGCGATAAAACACAAGACCAAGAATGAGCAAGATGACTACTACGACAAATAAAATAGTGAGGACTTTTTTCATAATATTAGTATAAACCATTGGGAGGACTCGACAGGACTTGG